>CAJWVP010000041.1 GCA_913048145.1 uncultured Rhodospirillaceae bacterium | reverse complement strand
TGTTATGGTGGGGATAGATCCGAAAGCTCTGTTCGAGGCAGTGGACGCCGTAATTGACTTCACCATTCCTGCGGCGACCGTTGCCCACGCGCACCTCGCCAAGGAAAGCGGTACAGCGCTGGTGGTAGGCACGACCGGCCTAAGCGATGCAGACATGGTGGCTCTGGCGGAAGCTGGAAATAGCGCCGCCGTGGTCCATGCTGGGAATATGAGCCTAGGCGTCAATCTTCTGACGGGCCTTGCTGAGCTGGTCGCGCGGGCGATTGGCCCTGATTACGACATCGAGGTCGTGGAGATGCATCATAAACATAAGATTGATGCGCCGTCCGGTACGGCCCTAATGCTCGGCAAGGCCGCTGCTTTAGGCCGCGGGATCAGCCACGATGCAAACGTGGCGATCAGCCGCGAAGGGGAGATTGGCGCCCGTCCCGACGGCGCCATCGGCTATGCGACCCTGCGCGGCGGTGATGTCATTGGTGAGCACTCGGTCATTTTCGCCGGTCCTGGCGAACGAATCGAGCTGGTCCACAAAGCGACCGACCGTGCCTTATTTGCAAAGGGCGCGGTGCACGCGACGTTGTGGACCAACGGCCGCGCGCCGGGCCTCTACACCATGCGGAACGTGTTGGGCCTGGATTGACCTAAGATTGGCTTTGGTTGGGCCGCGGCATGCAGCGCGTCCCGTAAGCGCCGCGCTACTTTGCGGCGCTCGTCGGGGGCGAGGAAGGCGCCGATGACCAAGGCGCGGCCGTGCGAGCGCAACTCCAAGGTACAGTCCCGTTGGCCGCTCTCATCCAAATTGACTTGAAGCCAATGGCGCTTGAAAGACCATTCGCACCGCCGCCCCCAGGGATTGATGCGCTCCACCCTAAGGTCATCAATGGTGATGGCGATGCGCTCGATAACGCAGCTTCTTTTGTGATGGTAGTTCAGCAGCGCGACCAGGGCCACAATCTCCAGCCCTAGAAACCCGAAGACTGGCCATGCGCCCACGTAGACAAAGACCAGCCCGGGAGGGACCAGGGCTACGCAAAGTACGAGAGCGAGCTTTCGAATGGCCCCGGGTGTGCTCGACTGGTTCGGGCGGAGCTCCGTCTCAAACAAGACGCCCTCGGAAGATTGGGCTGCGGTGTCAACCATCTCAAGAAATCCTTTCGCCCCCATTATATAAGGGCCCCGGCGCCCGGTTCACAGAAATTCGTTGCCCTGGCGCGCCTAGTGGATATCTTTACCTTGTGAGGACAGCCGATATCCATACCTTCTACAGCCGTCTTGAGGCCTCCATGCCCCAGCCAAAAGGGGAACTCGACTACGTCAATACCTACACACTTTTGGTCGCAGTGGTGCTATCTGCCCAGGCCACCGATGTCGGCGTCAACAAGGCGACGGGCCCTCTGTTTAAGAAGGTGAAGACGCCACAAGCCATGGTGAGGCTCGGCGAGGCCAGACTGAAGGATCATATTAAGACTATTGGGCTCTTCAACACCAAGGCGAAGAACATCATCAAGCTGAGTGAACTGCTGCTTCGTGATCATGGCGGAGAGGTGCCTAATGACCCGAAGGCCTTAGAGGCCTTGCCGGGAGTTGGACGGAAGACCGCTAACGTGGTCCGCAACATTGCCTTTGGCGCTCCAACCATCGCCGTCGATACGCACATCTACCGGGTCTCGAAGCGGACCAACCTGGCGGCGGGGAAGACCGTTTTGGCCGTCGAGAAAAAGCTGGAAAAGGTCACGCCGGATGAATTCAAGCTGCACGCGCATCATTGGCTGATCCTTCACGGACGGTATACGTGTAAGGCCCGAAAACCACTTTGCGGCGACTGTGTGGTAGAGGATCTATGCCAATTCAAAAGGAAAGAAATGGGCGCCTGAACCTAACCGCGGTCGCCGGCATTCGCTTTCGCCTTCAGGATGGCTTCGAAACAGGCCTGAAGGGAAAGATTTTGATCCCCATAAGTTCTAACGTCCAGAAAATCGACGCTCAAACCACCGCCATCACGCGGATATAAAAACAGATCGACACTACATTTGTCATGGCGGTACTGCCAAAGTTCCGCTGGCTTGTCGGCGCGTCGAAAGTCCGGTGCACCCAGCAATGTCGTCACCCGATATGATGTCTCGCCTCTCAGGGCTTTAATATCCAGATAGGTTAGTTCAGACGCCTTGGGTACGGCAGCGGGTTTTATTGGATTTAGTTTTTTGGCAAGTCGGAGCGGCGTTTGCACTTGCGCCGGCGGTGGTGTCGCAACTTTTTGCGCGGGCGTATCCGAGGTCGTCAGACAGCCAACCAACAACGGGACGGCCGTCAACAACCGGACTAGCGAACGTATCAAGCGTCGCCGTCCGGGGTCTCAAGGGTTTGCATATCGCCGGAAACCTCACCGCCGGATTCAATCACAATACGGCCGTAGGACACCTTGCCTTTGATATGGCCGCCGGCCCTAACGATCAGCTTCTCCCGTGCTATCAGATCGCCGTCGTAGCGACCGCTGATGTCGGCCTCGTCAACTTCGGCGGTTCCCGTGAAATGACCGGTTGGCGCCACCTCAATGACGCGAGCATTAGATAAGATTACCTCAACGCGGCCCTCGACCACCAGCTTGTCACACGCTGTGATCTCCCCGCTCAGTTGGATATCCCGGCCCACGACGAGGCGTTTGGCGTCGAATTCATTGCCGACAGGGCCCAGCGCCCGGTCCGGCCGGCGCGCCAGTGAGCTGGGGATTTCTGGCTTATGGCGTGGAATTTCAGGCTGAAACGACGTTGCCGTCGGCGGTTTGGCCGGCGCGTGCGAGCCTTTTCGAGAAAAGGGTTTCAGAGGTGGGGCTGAGGCCATGTCCTCGGCCTTGATTTCGTCGTCGTCGGCAGATTTGGTGCCGTCAGCGTTCGTGGCGTCTTTTTTCTTTCCAAACATGGTCTCTCCTTCTGGGCGTCGGGCTCGCTTGTGGTAGGTTAGGTGGTGACGAGGGTGCCGCCATCGCGGGCGCGCCAATTTTCGAACAGGTGGACTATCGTTGCTGTCGCGATGATCGGGGTCAGCAGGTTGACGATGGGGACGGTCATGAGGAAGGCAAAGATGGTACCGGTTAATAGCAAGGAGGCCTGAAACCGTTTTCTCACCACCCGTGCTGCGCTGGCGTCCATGCGGCGAATGGACACCAGCTCAAAGAACTCTCGGCTGATCAGGTAGCCGTTCACCAGATAATAGAGGATCAGGTATAGTGGACCGGTGAAAATGAAAAACAACAAAGCAAGGTTGAGTGCTACCAGGATCATTAGGAATTTGCCCGCAGCTAGAAGAGACTCTATGAACGGTGGCTCTTCGACCGGCGGCAGTGCCGGATAATGTCGCGCCTCTACAGAGCCAGTGACGCGCCCAAGAAAAAGGCCAACTACGGCGCTGATCGCCGCGGGGAAGAGTAGCCATGCCAAAATCACTCCCGCCAAGCGGCCAAGAATGTCGGACACGGTCTCCATCCAGCCGGTCTGGAAGATGGACGTGTGGAGAAGCGCCGTTTCTATGCAGGCGAACAGGGCCAGGAAGGCTAGGACGGCTATTCCGATGCTCAACCAGACGACTTGTCGTGTTGCCGGGTCACCGAGCTGTCGTATTCCCTTCGTCAGAGCAGAAAACATTTTTTCCTACTTGGTTAGTTCATCATCTTAATTTTATGCTTTGAAACGATCGCGAACACTAACGTAATCAGCAATTTTGCTTAGCTTAAATTTCAAAAAAACACCATAAGAATAGAAATCGAAACCAGAATTTATTCCATTTGGAGCATGACTTGTAAAAGCGCCGCATCATCCTGCGCCTTGCCCCGGTAAACCGTCTTTTGAGCCGCCGCAGGCATGTGTTGCCCTGGCGGCACTCGCCAGTATACTTCGCGCGCTCCAACCGCCTCAACCTTCGTGAAAAGGGGGACTTTCGTGACCGACACGAAATTCGACGTGCTCGCCATCGGCAACGCTATTGTCGACATTTTGGTACATACCGACGACAGGTTCCTGAAAACCCATGACCTGATCAAGGGCACCATGGGCCTCGTTGATTTAGATGCATCACAAAGCTTGTATGACAAGGTTCGCCCAACTTTAGAGTGCTCTGGTGGTTCCGCAGCCAACACTATCGCTGGCGTCGCCTCACTGGGCGGACGCGGCGCCTTCATCGGTAAAGTCCACGACGACCAACTGGGGCGCGTGTTTACTAAGGACATGCGTGCTACCGGCGTGCATTTTGAGACCGCGCCAACGACGGACGGCGCCAAAACGGCCTCCAGCCTTGTCCTGGTGACGCCGGACGCGGAGCGGACCATGCAGACCTATCTTGGCGCCTGCGTTGAACTGAGCTCCGATGATATTGGCACCGAGGACATTCCCGCGGCCCGGGTCACTTACCTGGAGGGTTATCTCTGGGATCCGCCGGCGGCGAAACAAGCCTTCATCAAGGCTGCCAAACTCGCCCGTGGCGCGGGCAGGGAAGTCTCTCTCAGCCTGTCTGATCCGTTCTGCGTCGACCGCCACCGCGCGGACTTTGCCGAACTGATTGACGGTCACGTGGATATCCTGTTCGCGAATGAAGAAGAAATCATGTCTCTCTATCAGGTGGAGACCTTCGACGAGGCTATTGCCGCCGTGACCGGACAATGCAATATCGCGGCGTTGACCCGAAGCGCCGAGGGCTGCGTCATCGTTAGCGGCGACCAGGTGTTGACCCTGGCCGCGGAAACGGTTGATGAGGTAGTCGACACTACCGGCGCCGGTGACGCGTTTGCCGCGGGGTTCCTCGCCGGGTATACACAGGGCCGCGATCTCGCGACATCGGCCCGCATGGCCAACATCGCAGCCGGTGAAGCGATCTCGCACCTGGGCGCGCGCCCCGCGGTCCGCCTGGCGGATTTGGTCGCCGAACGTACGGGCGAAAACTAACGGGAAAATCCATGAGCAATCTTCGTAACATCGCAATCATCGCCCACGTGGATCACGGCAAGACGACCCTGGTCGATGTCCTGTTGCGTCAATCAGGAATCTTTCGCGCCAACCAAAAGGTGGAAGAGCGCGCGATGGACTCTAATGATCTGGAACGCGAGCGGGGCATTACGATCTTGGCCAAGTGCACGTCGGTCGAATGGGGCGACACGCGGATTAACATCGTAGACACGCCCGGACATGCGGACTTTGGCGGCGAGGTGGAGCGTATTCTCTCTATGGTCGACGGCGTCCTGTTACTGGTCGACGCCTCAGAAGGCCCCATGCCACAAACGAAGTTCGTCACGGCCAAGGCTCTCGGTTTGGGGCTCCGGCCCATCGTCGTAGTCAACAAGCTCGACAAGCTCGACGCCCGTCCCTACGAGGTTCAGGACGAAGTGTTTGAGCTGTTCACGGCCCTGGATGCCAACGACGAGCAACTGGACTTCCCGACCATCTTCGCCTCCGCCAAGGATGGCTGGGCTGCAGACGACCCAGATGGCGAGAACAAGGATATGTACGCCCTGTTCGACCAAATCGTCGCCCATGTGCCCGCGCCACAAGCCGACCCCGATAGCCCGTTCCAGATGTTGGTGACCACCATGGAGGCCGACCCCTTCCTGGGCCGCATCCTCACGGGACGCATCCAGTCGGGCGCGGTCAAGCCGAACGCATTGATCCACGCTATCGGCCGCGACGGCAATTTCATCCAGGCCAGCCGTGTGACTAAGTTATTGGCGTTCCGCGGACTGAAGCGTGAGCCGGTGGACTGCGCCGAAGCCGGCGACATCGTTGCCATCGCCGGCTTCGGCGAGGCGACCGTAGCCGATACGCTGGCCGCCACGGAGGTTGCCAAACCCCTGCCCTCGCAACCCATTGATCCTCCGACCTTGGCGATGATCTTTTCCATCAACGACTCGCCCCTGGCGGGACGCGACGGGGACAAGGTGACGTCGCGGATGATACGCGACCGCCTGATGCGGGAAGCCGAGGGCAATGTCGCCATTCGTATTACAGAGGCCCAGAACCGAGACGCCTTCGAGGTCGCGGGGCGCGGCGAGCTGCAGTTGGGCGTGTTGATCGAAACCATGCGCCGGGAAGGATTTGAATTGGCCGTCTCACGGCCCCGCGTGCTTTATCGTGAGAGCCAAAATTCGGGCGAGCGCCAGGAACCCTTTGAGGAAGTGGTAGTCGACGTGGATGACGAATTTGCGGGCGTCGTTGTCGAATCTATGAGCCTTCGCAAGGCGCGGATGAGCGACATGCGCCCGTCTGGCGGCGGCAAGACGCGGGTCACCTTCATCGCGCCGTCGCGCGGCCTGATTGGCTATCACGGTGATTTTCTGACCGAGACGCGCGGCACTGGAATCATGAGCCGCCTGTTTCACGCTTATGATGGCTATGCGGGCCAGATCCCTGGCCGGCGAACGGGTGTGTTGATATCAAACTCGGCGGGGAAGTCGGTAGCCTACGCGCTTCAGAATTTGGAGGAGCGCGGACCCCTGATGATTGGCCCTGGTGTCGAGGTCTACGGTGGTATGGTGATCGGTGAGCATACGCGTGGCAACGACCTGGAGGTCAATCCGCTGAAGGCCAAGCAGCTCACTAACATCCGGGCCGCTGGCAAGGACGATGCCGTTGTTCTCACCCCGCAGAAGCGATTATCGTTGGAACAGGCCATTGCCTACATCACCGATGACGAATTGGTGGAAGTGACGCCAAACCATATCCGGCTGCGCAAGCGGTTCCTGGACCCGCACGAGCGCAAGCGCCGGAGCCGCAAGGCCGAGACCGAGTTGGCCGCCACTGGCTGAAGAGGCAGTAAACCAATTCGCCATGGGCGGGCACTGGTCATCGGCTTCACCATCAGCGGCAGTGGACTGGTGCTCAACACCGTGCTGAGCCGAAAGGTCAGTAAGATGGGACTGGTTGCCGCAAAGAACTGAGCCAAGACTTTGTTGTCGCCCGGGAGATGCGACAGGGTAACGATGATCAAGCAGGCTGCTCGCCGACGGCACCGTCCCCGGGGGCGTGGCCGAACAGCTCTAGGTTGACATCGAAGCCTCAGACGGGGATCGTGATCACCGATTGATCTCCCACAGCCCGCCGTCCGCATACCTGCCATGTACACTTGGGGCGGCGCGGGCTAGGTTCGCTTCATGAATGCGCTCTCCCGTCGTGTGGTGATCATCGCTTCCGCCTTTTGGCGCCTTCTGCCGCAGGGCATGCGCCGGCGCTGGTGGCTTTTCCGGCTTTTTGACGGTTTGGCGCGGTACTGGCCGGTATTTCGTAGCCGGCGCGGGGTGCTAGTGATCCGCATGGATGGGATCGGCGACATGATCCTGTTCCGCAATAGCCTGGATCATTACGCTGACGCCTTCGGGGTATCGGCGAATGATATCACGTTGCTGGGGTGCGACAGCTGGTCGTCGATTGCCGGCGACGTATTCGACGGCTATCGTGTAACCACAATCAATGAACACCGTTATGCACGGCGCTTGTTATATCGCCTCCAGGTAAACTTCCAAGTTCGTTTCCTCGCGCCGCAGATCACCGTGGGCGACGCTTTTTTCCGCCGCGCGCTTATGTCAGACAGCCTGGCCTGGGTCGCCGGCGCGCCGCGAACGGTTGTGGCGTTGCCGTATATCAACGAACGTACCCGGGCCGAGTACACCTGGTACATGAGCCAGGGGTGGGAGGTCATCGACACGGGTGCGTACCCCGATCATGAGACGGTCCGCCATGCCGCGTTTATAGCTGCCGTCACCGGGCAGTCCGTGGCGCCGGCAACCCCGGTCATCGCCTGGCGAGAGCAAGCGTCGTCTGTCGAAATCACGGCGCCCTATGCGGTACTCAACCCAGGCTCCAACGAATATGGCCGCCGCTGGCCTCTGGCCGACTACGCGGCATTGGCAGGCTGGTTGCGCGCGCGAGGCCTGCGGGTCGTCTTCGTCGGCAAGGCCGAAGAGAAAGCCGGCGATGATGTGCTGGCGATCCTTCGCAAAGATGAGGGCATCGCCGACATGACTGGCCGATCAACGTTGCCGGAGCTTCTCGACATAATGAAGGGCGCGGCGTTGGTGGTCAGCAATGATACAGGCCCGGCCCATGTGGCTATCGCACTCGGTGCCAAGACCGTGGTTATTGTCGGAGGCGGACACTTCGGTTGCTTCGTCCCCTACCCTGACGGCGTGGCGCCGAGACACGCGCGTTTCGTCTATGAGCGGATGGGTTGCTACCACTGTTTCTGGCGCTGCCATAAGCGGGATGACACGAAGGCGTCGTTTCCCTGTGTTGCTGCCGTGTCCATGGACAAGGTCCAGACGGCCTGCATGGCGCTTCTGGATGAGGGAGACGCTGCTTGAGGTCCTGGAACGCCGCCGTATGGCTGTATTTGGATCGGCGAATCCTAGCGCTTTTCATCCTCGGCTTCGCCAGTGGCCTGCCGCTGCTTTTGGTCTATTCCACACTGTCGTTCTGGTTGCGCCAGGAGAGCGTTTCCCTGACGGAGATCGGTTGGTTCTCGCTGGCCGGCACGGCCTACGGGTTCAAGTTCTTGTGGGCGCCCTTGGTCGACCATATCCGTATCCCGGTCTTGGCGGCTCGGCTTGGCCAGCGGCGCAGCTGGATGCTATGTGCCCAGGTTGCCGTCGCCGCCACCATTGTGGCGCTGGGTGCGACAAACCCCGGCGAAGCGCTGACGCTGACCGCGTTCTGGGCCGTGGCCCTGGCCTTTGCCTCGGCCACGCAGGATATCGTCGTCGACGCCTTCCGAATCGAAATGCTGGACGATGAGGAACAGGGCAGCGGCGCAGCCAACTTCGTTAATGGTTACCGAGTGGGAACCCTGGCCGCCGGCGCCGGCGCCTTGATCTTGGCCGACGTCTACGGCTGGTTTTGGGCCTACGCGGCCATGGCGGCGCTGATGGTGCTGGGGATGGCGGTGACGCTCTGGCTTCCGGAACCGGCCCGTCTAGAAGGGCCGGAGCCGACGTGTGAAGATTGGCGGGCCCGGTTCCAGAACGCGGTGGTCGCGCCGTTCCGCGAGTTCATGACGCGCGAGCACTGGATCGTCATCCTGGTGTTCGTGGCTGTTTACAAATACGGCGATGCCCTTTTGGGCGCCATGGCCAACCCGTTCTACGCGGACATGGGATTCTCCGGCACTGAGATCGCGGTAATTACCAAGGGGTGGGGGCTGGCGATGTCGCTGACGGGTGCCATCCTGGGTGGCGTATTGGTCGCGCGCCAAGGGCTGCTCATGGCGCTGTTCGTCACGGGGGTTGGGCAGCTCATGGGCAATCTGGCCTTCGCCTGGTTGGCTACGGCGGGCAAAAGCCTGAGTGCGCTGACCTTTGCCATCGCGGTGGAGAATTTGACTGGCGCTATGGCTACGGCGGCCTTCGTGGCGTACTTGTCGTCGCTCTGCAGCGTGCAGTTCACGGCGACGCAATATGCGCTAGTGACTTCCCTGACGGCGCAGGCTCGGACGGTTTTTGCTGCGGGCGGCGGTTGGCTGGCTGATCATTTGGGATGGGCCCTCTTCTTTCTGACCACTATTGCTGCGGCGGTGCCTGGTCTTGTCCTGCTGGTCTGGCTCATGCGGCGCCAAGTGCACAGAGTGGGTCAGCAATGAAGGAGATACGGGCCTTATGTTAACAGGTGTGAATGAAACACGATCGATTGTTAACACTTTGATGCTCGGCCATAGTCGGCCGAGTTCTTGGGCGATCAACGGAGGCCAGCGTGGGGCGCAAGATCCTTCTCATTACCACCGATCAACAACGGTTTGACGCGCTGGGCTGCAATGGCGGCAGGTTTGCCAAGACGCCGAACCTGGATAGTTTGGCGGCCGCGGGCATCAATTTCTCCCAGGCCCGAAACCAGAGTACGGTCTGCATGCCGGCACGGTCGACGATCCTTACAGGCCAAAGCATCCGCCGCCACGGGGTGACGTCGAACGGTATTCAACTGCCGCCTGATCAGGATAGTCTCGCCCACGTCCTCCAGGACGCCGGTTACAAGACGGCACTGATCGGCAAGGCCCATCTGGACCCGCATGCGGGCAAAACCTTTTTCGAGAATATGGCGGCGACCGAAGAGACAACGGGGCCGTACCGGGGGTTCGATCACATGGAACTTTGCGGTCACACGGGCCGGGCCGGTCGATCCCTGTTTCACTATCCCAAATGGCTGGCCGAGAACCATCCCGAGTTTGTCGAGGGTTTTCATGAATACGCCGTCGCCGGCGCGCCGTCGAACCGGGGATGGACGGAAACCGGCGCGCCGCAGGTTGCCGATAACCCCATCCCCATTGCGCTCTACCACACCCATTGGACGGCCAGTCGGACCATGGACTGGCTGGACGGATTGGTTGATGACGCGGACTGGTTCTGTTGGATGAGCTTCCCCGATCCGCACCATCCTTGGGACCCGCCGCGCGAAGCGGCCCAACGTTTCGATTGGCGGGATTTGCCGGTGCCCGACAGCTATCCTGGTTCGCCGGAGAAGTGTCTGGAGATTCTAGCCGAGAAGCCGCGCCATTGGACTCAGTGGTACACAGGCGAGGCCCAATTCGCCTTTGAGGTGCCGCCCACTTTCGTTCCCGCCGAGACAACCGCGGACCGCATCCGCGAGGTCAACGCCATGGTTCACGCCGAGAATGAGCTCATCGACGAGGCCATTGGTCAGGTGCTTGCGTACGTCAAGGACCGGGGCTGGGACGCGGACACAGAGATCATCTTCACCACCGATCACGGCGAGTTCCAGGGCGACTTTGGCATGCTGTTCAAGGGGCCATATCACATTGAGGCACTCATGCATGTACCCTTGATCTGGCGGCCGGCACCGGCTCGGGGCATCGCCTCAGCAACCGTCGCTGAACCGGTCGGACATGTGGATATCGCCCCGACCATTTGTGCAGCCGCTGGCCTTCCTATGCCGGACTGGATGGAGGGCATTCCGTTCCCGCAAGCCAGCGGTGAGGGAGATCGGGAACGGACGATTACCGAGTGGTACGATACCTGGGACGGCAATACGGTGGAGCTCCAGACCCTTTACCGCGATGGCTGGGTGCTGACGCGCTACGGCGCGACCAACTTCTACGATGGCACCGAAGGAGAGCTTTACAACCTCGCCGATGATCCCAAACAGTGGACGAACCTCTGGGCGGATCCGGCCCGCCAGGGAATCAAAGCAGACCTGCTGGACGACCTAATCACCAACCTGCCCGCTGGGCGAGATGTGTCCTTGGAGAAGGTCGCACCTGTCTAGGCGTCAGTCCGCAGACTGGGCCGCCAAGGCCGCCATGTTGACCATGTCTGATACCGTCGTCCCCATGGGCACGATTTGCGCTGGCTTGCTGAGGCCCATAAGTACGGGGCCTAGCACGGTGCCGCCGCCCAGTTCCTTCAATAACTGGGTGGAAACCTGCGAGGTGTGCAGGCTCGGCATGATCAGAATATTGGCGGGACCCGTGAGCCGGCAGAACGGATAGTTCTTCATGACCTCTTCGTTGAGTGCGACCTCAACGGTCATCTCGCCCTCGTATTCGAACCTCACCTTGCGCTTGTCCAACAGTTTCACCGCGTCACGGACTACCTCCGCACGGTCCAGTTCCGGATGGCCAAAGTTAGAGTACGAGATCAAGGCGATGCGCGGGTTATGGCCCAGGCTGCGGGCCACCTCCGATGTCTGTTCGGCGATGCCGGCTATCTGTTCGGCGGACAGGACTTCGTGCACGGCAGTGTCAGCGACAAACAAGGTCTGGCCGCGCGACATGACCAGTGACAACCCGAAGGCATGACGGTCCGGATCGACCTCAAGGACATGCATGATCTGTTGCAGCGCGCGGTGGTAATTGCGGGTCAAGCCCGTGACCAGGACATCGGCGTCGCCGGCTTCCACCATCAGTGCGCCAAACAGATTGCGGTCGCGTTTCACCAGGCGTTCGCAGTCGCGCTCCAGATAGCCGCGGCGCTGCATACGTTCGTAGAGCATATCCATGTAGGTTTGCGTGTCTGGGCTGAGCTTCGAATTGGTGATCTCGATGTCCTTGGAGGCCGGCAGGCCCAAGCGACCCAACGCATCTTTGATCCGCTCTTCCCGGCCGACCAGCACGGGCGTACCGAACCCGCCGTTCAGGAAGGCATAAGCGGCGCGGATGCTTTTCTCCTCTTCCCCTTCGGCGAAGACCACCCGCCTCGGGTTGTTCCGCAGGCCCTCGAAAATCCCGTGCAAGGAACCTGCCGTCGGGTTGAGGCGCGACGACAATTCGACCTCATAAGCGCCCATGTCGATAATCGGCCGCCGGGCAACACCGGAGTCCATGGCGGCTTGAGCTACGGCCTTTGGCACGGCGATGATCAGGCGCGGATCGAAGGGTGCGGGGATCAGGTAATCGGGCCCATAGCGAAGGCGTGAGCCGGCGTAAGCGGCGTCCACTTCGTCGGGCACGTCCTCGCGGGCGAGTTCTGCCAGGGCCTGCGCGGCGGCGATCTTCATCTCATCGTTAATGGTCGATGCCCGCACGTCCAACGCGCCGCGGAAAATATAGGGGAAACCCAAGACATTGTTGATTTGGTTTGGATAGTCCGACCGGCCCGTGGCGATGATGGCATCATCGCGCACGGCGCGCACGTCTTCGGGAGTGATCTCCGGATCCGGGTTGGCCATTGCGAAGATCAAGGGCTGGGCGGCCATGGAGAGCACCATATCCTGGGTAACGGCACCGGCCACCGAGAGCCCGATGAAGCAGTCGGCGCCCTTCAGGGCCTCCTCCAGGGTGCGGGTCGGCGTGGAGGAGGCGTAGGCCGACTTCCACTGGTTTATGCCCTCCTTGCGGCCCTTGTAGATGACGCCCTTGGAATCGCACATGATGATGTTCTTGCGCGGCATTCCCATGTTGATGAAAAGCT
>CAJWVP010000040.1 GCA_913048145.1 uncultured Rhodospirillaceae bacterium | reverse complement strand
CGCCACCGGCCTGTTCCAGGTCGCGTTTGACCTCCGTCTGGCCGGTTTCAATCCAGTGAAGGAACCCTTCCAGGGACGGAACATGGCCGCGTTCGAAATCCAGGGCTAAGGCCATGAATTCGTCGACGGGATCGGCCGCCTCAGGGCCCATGCGAGCTAGCATAGCGCGCCGACCGCCGCCGGAAAGTTCGGCGTTGAAGAATTCAAACGGCGGCATGTAGTCGGCGATAGCCAGGACACGGCGAAGCTTCTCCAGGGCTGGTCCATAGATAAGGTCCGCGTCGCCCCAACGGCTGAGTTCGCGCCATAAGGTCCCGGTACGCCCGTGGGCTAGGTCGAACAGCTGATCCTCCGATAGACCGATGAATGGCCCCTTGAGTACCGTCGCTGTGTTCAAGTCGTCATCGGGCAACAAGGCGAACCGGCCAAGTGCGATGAGATCCATCACGGCCAGGTGCTCGGTCAGAATCATCCGGTCGCTGCCAGCCACGGGGACGCCCCTGTCCTTCAGGGCGCGGACCATCTCGTCAGCAAAGGCGCCGCGTGTTCGGACCAGGATCATGATGTCACCGGCCACCACCGGGCGCCCCTGGGATTCGAGAGCCTCTCCACGATCCATCCAGTCCCAGACCGTATCGGCGATCGTATCGGCGAGGCGAATTCTTGGATCGTCGCCGGAAATTTGATCCAATGGCGCGTCCCAAGGGTCAGACTCGTGGGGTTCCGTGGCGCGCAACATGGGCCAAAGCTCAACGCGTCCGGCCTGGCCCTGGCGGGCGGTCAGATGGTGGATGGCGTGATCCGTCCAGGTCAGGCCGTCCGCGGCATCTGGTGTTTTGAAGACATGGTCAATAGCATTGAGGATAGCTGGCGTCGATCGCCATGATTGAGCCATCTCGATAGGACGCCAGTTCTGTTTCGCGTCGGTAACCAGCGCGGCGAACTGTTCCCCCATTATCCCAAAACGGGCTGGGTCGGCGCCCTGAAAGGAATAGATCGATTGCTTCTCGTCACCCACCGCGAATACTGTGCGGCTCTGAGCCCCGGCCTCCGGATCCATGCGGCTCGATCCCGCAAAGAAGTCACCAGCCAACTGAGCGATGACCTGCCATTGGGCCGGGCTAGTGTCCTGGGCTTCGTCTACCAGTATGTGGTCGATGCCGCCGTCCAACTTGTAATGCACCCAGGAGACACCGCCTTTGTTGGAGAGCAGGGCGGCAGCCTTGGTGATCAAGTCATCGTAGTCGAGAAGGCCGCGAATGCTCTTAAGCCGGTCATAGGATTCCAATAGCGCATGGCCAATGGCCAGCACCGCGGCCGTGTTGTCGGCGATTGCAACCGTTTTTAGGGTCTCGCTGACACCGTAAATCCGGGCCTGTTCGACCAAAAGGGCATCCAGCGTAGACGGATCGGCGTCGGCCTGTTTCTTGGTGATGAGACCCTTGGCGGCGCGCGGCGCGCGTTTCTGGGTCAGGAATACCGGCAGGTATTGATCAATTAACATTGTCGCGCGGGCGGAAGGATCGGCGGTAAGCCATTTCGTGAGCAGGCTGGCCCGTTCCTGATCCTTCGGTGATCCTTCCGCTAACGTCCCGCAGGCGGCCGTCAGGGCGGTGGCGTTGAAGGCGTCGTCGCAAACAGCGGCGGCAATCACGTCGCGTTCGGTCTCTTCCGGCCTTAATCCAACGGCCCGGCGTCCGGCGGCGATGACCGCATCCAGGCTACCGTGCCTAGCAATTAAGGCGCCCAGGCGGCCCCGCGCGGCATCCATTTCCGCCATGGCGTCGGCGAACCCATTTTCATCCACCAGACCGGCCAAGTGAACCATGGCGCGGGCCAAAACTGCCGAGTCCCGCCTGAGCGACCGACGCAGGAGCGCATCACGTGTTTCCACCCGTAGCTCAGCCGCGTGGCGTTCGTCGATGACCTGGAAGTTCGGCACCACGTTCGCCTCAAGGGGGAACCGTCCCAACAAGGACTCACAAAATGCGTGGATGGTTCGGATCTTCAGTCCGTCGGGCGCGTCCATGGTTTCGGCGAACAGGCGGCGCGCACGGGTTCGCTCATCGTCCGTGGCCGGCCGGTCCAGGAGGGCTCGCAACCTATCATCCAGCAAGCCGGCCTCTGCGGCGGCCCAATCGCCCAGGCGATCGTTCAGGCGGTTCGCCATCTCGGCGGCGGCGGCCTTGGTGAAAGTCAGGCAAAGAATCCGTTCTGGCCGGGTCCCGGCTAGCAGAAGGCGGGTGATCCGGTCGATCAGGACGCGTGTCTTGCCCGTGCCGGCGTTGGCCGACACCCATACGGATTGCCCCGGATCGGCGGCGAGGACCTGGGCGCTCGTTCCCGTGGCTGCTTGTGGCGCGGTGCTCATGACTTACCTCTCCGCCCGGACCATTCCCGGAGACGCGCCAGATGATTGTAGTCGCCAAACCGGCTCGCGAACATCGGACGGGGCTGTGACAAGTAAGGCGTATTCGGGTCCTCGTACTTGTGGATCAGGCGGGTCAGGCCGTTTACAGCTTCAGCCACCGTGGTTTCCAGGTCCAGCTTGACGACGCGTTCCTCGCCCGGACGGCGTCCTCCGGACAGGCGGATATAGGTCAAGTTGGCGACCGTGTAACCCCGTGCGACCGCGAAGCCGCCGGAGTTGGCGATGGCGGCCTCCAACGGCAACTGTGGCGTCAGGCCCGCCGCCACCTGTTTGTCCGTCGGTGGTTGGCCGGTCTTGTAGTCGATGATGGCGAGGCCCACGTTCGGCCGAGCATCAATCCGGTCGGCCCGTGCCTTGAGGGTGAACGGCGTTTGCAGACCGTCGAAGATGCGTACGCCGTCCGCTTCGGTGGCAACTGTGCGCCAGCCGGCATCTCGGCGCCGGCGTTCGTTATCAATGAACCACGCCGCGATGCGCTGAAACCGTGGCCACCAGAAAGCTCGTATGCCCGGCCGAGACATATAAGAGTCGAAATGCTGGCGGCCGATATCCAGCAAGGCTTGCTCAGCGTTGGCCGGTAGATATTTTGGATGGGCTGTAATGAATTCATCCAATATGCCGTGTATGATCGTGCCCCGATCGGCGGCACCCGGATCGGCGTCGATGGGGTCCAACGGCCGGAGTCCTAGGATATGCCTGGCATAGATCGCGTAGGGGTCTCGAATGAGGCTCTCCACCTGGGTGACGGAAAGTTGTGTGGGGCGCGCTTCCGCGGGCGGGGTGGGCCGCGGTGCAGTGACGTTTACCGTGGCCGCAGGCCGATCCACGGCTTCCACCCAACCCAGCCATGGCGTCCCCCGCGCTAAACCGGTTGCCCACCCGTGCCTGGCTAGCAGATTGTCGATGCGCCGCAGCCATCGGCAAGGCACGGTTGGCGTCCCATCGACCCGTTCCGCGCGGGTCAACATGACCGCACGGGCATTCAGTCCCTGGACGAAATCATGGGCCGATAGACCGATCCGGCGTTCCGGAAGGGGGAGGCCTAATTCCGCCGTCATAGGGCGGCTCATCCAGGGGCTGGCTGGGGTTTCTGCCGGCCAGGTGCCCTCGTTAAGGCCACCAAGGATTAAAAGGTCAGCACTTTGCAACCGCGCCTCCAAAGGCCCCCAGATGGCAAGACGGGGATGGGCGCCGTAGCGCGGCCGCACCACACGCCCGCTCATAAGCGTTTCGAAGAATGCCGCGAAGCGGGGCAGAGGTAAGTCCACGGCGTCGCCCCATTCAAGAATCTCGGCGATGAACCTAGCTGCCTGTTCACCGGCCTCGCCGGCCCACAAGCGTTCGCGTCCAGATATTCTGTCGGTGGCGGCCAAGGCTTCCGCGCAATTAACAAGGCGACGCGTTATCGCGACGAGCGGAAGTTCCTCATCTGGAGGAAGTGCCAACATAGGGTTCAGGGCCTCGGAAAGGCGTTCGACGAAGACTTTGAGATCTGGCTCTCCTTCGGGCAAGGCGTCGAGGAGGCCGGCAATACCGGGGCTCGGCCGGGGCCCGCGCAGGATCGATTTCTCCAGCCGACGCGCCAGGCGCCGCAGCATGTCCGGCGCATAGCCGGCAGCGGCGAGGGGGTGTTTCAATAGAGCGAGCACGGCGATGGGTGCCAGATCTTTGGCTATGGCATCGGCGGTCAGACGCAAGAACGCCCCTGTTGGTGTCTGAGCCAATGGAAGGCCGGCAGAATCATCGACGTCGATTCGCCATCGCTTCAGCTCGGCCGTGACCCGACGTGCCAAGCTCCGATCCGGTGTGACCAGGGCGGCCGTACGACCTGGGGTTTCTAGAGCCTCGCGCATGGCCAGGGCGATCGCCGTCGCTTCCTCGCGGGGGCCGGGGCAATCGATCCGATGAATGCCGTCCAGCGCATCATCAAGGGAGAGGGAACTTGGCGCTGATGGTGGGGTGGATGCCGGCGTGAGGGCCGCGTTGACCAATTGCTCGCGGCGGTTTGGCGGTTTGGCGCTGAGGCCTGGCCAATGCGCGACCTCTTTGCGTGAAACGCCCATCTGTTTGAGGAGTTGCGCCATCCCGAACTGCGGATGAGGTGGGTCCAGAAGCTGCCAGATTGCTTCTTCAGTCGCCAGATCGAGGCCTGGCAGGATGACCCCGCCTCGGGGCAGGCGCGCAATCACTGATAGCAAATTCGCCGTCGCAGGTATGGAACCGGTGGATCCGGCCGCGATCACAATGTCGCGGGGCGGCGTTTTAGACCACAGCTGCGCGCGGATCTCCAACAGCCGGTTGCGGCGATCAGCCGGATCGAGGCTCCCTTCGGCGGCCAAAAGATCAGGCCAGACGTCGGTGATCACCCTGAGGAAATCCAGGGTCATCTGCCAATGGCTGGCGAAGTCCTCGGGGACTAGGTCCTGCAGGCGATCAAAATTACTGCGTTCGGTGTGCACCTGATCAAGAAGTCGGGCTAGTTCATGGGCCAGGCGCGCGGCTTGGTCGGGGGTGGTTGCGGTGTTCGGTTGCGCCAGTATCAGGCGGGTCAACAGCAGCTGGCGGCGCATTCCGGGTATCGCCGGCGGTATCGACATGACCGCCTCGCCGCCAAATCCGGCGTCCGTACCCATGAGCCCCGATGCGCCGATGAGAAGCTCATCCTCATCCAAATCACCCAGCGGCAGCAGGCGCGGCAGCAGAACTGGCGTGCCGCCGCTGTTGCGCAAGAACGCATCGCGCAAGGCCCGGCAGGCGCGGCGCGTAGGCAGCAAAATCGTGGTGGCGGACAGCGCGTCTGGCGTTTCGCCGACCTGGGCGCGGATTCCAGAAGCCAGGCTATCGACGAACGGCAGGCTTGCGGGAATTGTGTAGACTTTGGGTTTGGTCGGATCGTCTTGCAACGGGCTTACCGGTGTTTGGTTTCGGCGAAGGTCGTTTGCATATAGCACTCCGCCTCGCCCAGGCCGTCGGGTGTGCCGATGTGGAACCATTCCCCATCATGGATCATGCCGAACAGGCGATCTGCCTCCAACGCTCGATCATAGACCCAATTGAGGGAAAACGAACCCTCGGGCGCATCCTTGAGGGCCTTTGGATTGAGGATCTGCACACCGGCGAATAGCCATGGCGCTACTTCCTGTTCGACACGGCGAATAAGCTTTCCATCGGCCTCGCATTGGAAATCACCCAGGCCGTCGTACCCATAGGCGTCAACAGTTGAATGAAGCATTAAGAAGGCATCCATCTTGTCGGGCACCCATTGCACGGCCAGGCGCGCAAGGGCATCGGTTGGGCCGTTTAGCCAGAAGGCATCACCATTAACCACGAAGAACGGCTCATCGCCCAGCATGGACAGGGCTTTTTTCACGCCGCCGCCCGTTTCCAAAAGGTTTGTTTCGCGCGAGAAATGCAGGGTGGCGCCATCGTGATCATTATAGTGGCGCTCAATCTTGTCGGCGAGGTGATGCGTATTGATGACCACGTCTTTGACGCCCATGGCTTCCAGCCGCTGCAGGGTGTGGGTCAATAACGGCTTACCGTCCACCTTGATCATCGGCTTTGGCGTCTTGTCGGTGATTGGCCGCATGCGTAGGCCGTGGCCGGCGGCCAGGATCATGGCGCGTTGAGGAACATTGGCTGTCTTTGCTGTCTTGTTATTGTTCTTGGTATTCATGGCTGTCTCGTCGGGTTCGGTGGCGTGATCCTGAGGTTTGGTGGCACGTGTTCGGCGAACCAGGCGGCAACGGCATCAAGGGCTGGGTGTTTCAGGCTCGCGTCCAGCAATCTCCAGACCCGGGGAATATGCAATAGGTAGGCAGATTTTGCATCCCGCACGCAGAGCCGCGTGAAGATACCGATCACCTTGGCGTGCCGTTGCGCCGCTAGAATGGCGAAGACTGTCCGGAAAGCGTCTCGGTTGAGATTGGGGAAGGCCGCTAAGTAGCGCCCTATCATGTTCGCGATAAGATCGGGTGCGATGTCGCGTCGCGCATCCTCAAGGAGCGACATGAGATCATAGGCGGCCGGTCCGGCAACCGCGTCCTGGAAGTCGAGCAGGCCGCAGGCCCGGGTTCCGTTGCGGTCGGCAAGCCACATGAGGTTGTCGACATGAAAATCGCGCAGCACAAGGGTCGGCGGGTGGCGGGCCGCCTGCGTCAGGCTGTCGCGCCAGGCGGCCAGGTAACTGGCGCGGACCGGCGCCGGTGTTGGCGCGCCCGTAATTGCCGGCATAAACCAGTCGGGAAGCAGTAGGGCCTCCTGGTTCAGCAATTCCAGGTCATAGAGTGCAAGGCCCGGCGGCAGGCTCTCGGCTGCCGGTCGTCGATGCAAGTCGATCAATAGATCGACCGCCATAGCGTACATGTCAGCTTCGCGCTCTGGCGTCTCAGAGAGGACGCGTGTGTAGGTTTGATCGCCTAGGTCTTCGAGTATCAGCAATCCGTGTTTCAGATCTTCGGCTGTTATGTGGGGAGCCGAATAGCCAAGAGCAGCCAGGTGTCGAGCCATGGATACGAAGGACTCGATATCTTTCTGGGGTGGCGGCGCGTCCATGAGAACCGCCGTCCGCGTTCCCTCACGCAACCGTTCATATCGGCGAAAGGACGCATCGTTGGCCAACGGACGGCGGGCCCTCGGACCCCATCCATTGGCCTCTAGAAACGCGTTGATTAGATCGTCGCGATCAGACATGCATGGCTCCGTCACCGATCCCGTCGATTAACCGCGCCTGCCAATACCCATAGCCGATCAGGCGGGCCTTGCGAGCGGACTCTCGGCCACCAGCCGCCAAGTGGATTTCCAGCCGGTTTGCCGGCATCCAAGCGCCCAGGCGGTCTGGCCATTCAATTAGGGAAATACCCTCCGCAAAGGCCTCTTCGATACCCAGTTCGAGGACCTCTTCGGGTGCCGTCAAGCGGTAAAGATCGAAATGGAACACGGGGGCCGCATCGGCCGCGTAGACCTGCACAAGCGTGAAGGTGGGACTGGGAATGTCTTCATCAATACTCGCATAGGCGCGGATAAACCCCCGAGCGAACACTGATTTTCCCATGCCCAGATCGCCGAACAGGGCGATAACGTCGCCCGGACCGACAGCTCTGGACAGGCGGACGGCTAGCGCCTCAGTCGCGGCTTCGTCAACCAATGCCAAGTTCAAACTGTTGTCAGCGTCAATCACCGGGCGGCTCCGCTGAGCGGTATCAATCCAACAACCCTTCGTCATCGTCATCGCCCAGAAGAACCTGGACATCAATTTGTTTTTTCTCTGCCGCTGTCTGCGCGTTGGGGGTTGGTTCTAAATTTGGCTTGGGCTTGGGTTTTGGCTCGATTCGTAATCCTGGCTGAGCCAGTGTCGCACTTGATCCGCCAACGTTACCGGTAGGAAGGTGACACGTCACCGTAGTGCCGCGGCCCGGCTGGGACCGGAGGTCCAAGGTGCCGCCGTGCAAATCGATGAAGTTGCGTGCAATGGAAAGGCCCAGCCCTGTGCCCGAGGTTCCCGCGTCATGGCCGTCACCGACGGGCTGACCGTCGCCTTGCTCAAACGGTCGAAACAAGCGCTCTCGGCCGTCGACCGGTATGCCAATGCCAGAATCGCGCACGGAGATTTCCATCTCGGCGTCGCGACGGCGCGCCTTCAATCGGATTTCACCTTGTGGTGGAGTGAAGGTGACGGCGTTACTAAGGAGATTGAACAGGACCTGCTTCAGCCGTTTTTCGTCGCCAATCATCCAACCGATATCTGGTGGGCAGTCGAAATCCAAGCGCTGGTTCTTCCGCCGAGCGCTCTCCTGCACGAGGTTCAGACTGGATACCAGGAATGCATGGGTGTCGAAGGTATCCTTGTCCAGTTCCATCCGGTTGGCCTCGATGGACGCCAGATCAAGAATGTCCCCGAGGATCGAGACCAGGCTCTTCGAAGTGTTAAGGATGCCTTTCGCGTACTCGGACTGGCGGGCATTGAGCGCGCCGAAAAGGTTCTGAGACAGCATGTCGGCGAAGCCGATTACTGTGTTTAAGGGGGTGCGGACTTCATAGGAAACATTAGCGATGAACTCCGTCTTAAGCCGGTTTGCTTCCTGGAATGCCTCGGCTCGTTCGCGGAGCGCGGCCTCGACCCGTGCGCTGTCGGTGACGTCCAGATAGGACAGCAGTATGGCGCCGTCCGGCAAAGGGACATTGGCGTGGTCGACCACAGTGCCGTTGGTGAGCCGCATCTGTCCCGAAGTGGCGGTCCGCGACAATATCTGCGCGGTCAGCAAATCGCGATGCTGACGCCAGGTCTCATCCGTCCAAGTTTCCTCGT
The DNA here is from genome assembly GCA_913048145.1 of uncultured Rhodospirillaceae bacterium. GTDB lineage: Bacteria > Pseudomonadota > Alphaproteobacteria > Rhodospirillales > Casp-alpha2 > UBA3470. The sequence continues at coordinate 4,302 of CAJWVP010000040.1, read as the reverse complement.
CGTCGGGCGGGTTGTGCAAGGTGCGGGTCCGGTCGATGACCTGGGAAACATGCGGATCCTCGCCTAGCAGGCCCGGGTCCAATTCCCACAAGCGGGCGTAGACCGGGTTGAACAACTTCAACCGGCCATCAGAGCCAAACACGGCCACACCTTCGTTCAGATTGTCCAGGGTCTCGCGCTGCACGGCGCCGGCTTCCTTCATGGACCGTTCCAGGCCCAACTGCTGGGAAACGTCATCGAAGGCGAAGACCAGGCCGCCGTCCGCGTGCGGTGCGATGGTCTGTCGGAGCGTGCGGCCGTCGGGGAGGTGCATGAGCTCGCTGAGTGGTTCCTTGAGGTTGCCGAAGTGCGCACCTAGCTCCGCCTTGAAGGCATGGAAATCTGCCACTTCTGGCAAGGTGCGGGCCTCTCGTTGGCGGTCCAGGATGTCGCCAAATACGGGTTTGTCAGTTAGCCAGCCGCTGTCGATGCCGAACAGATTGGCATATGCGTTGTTGGCGAAGTCGAGTCGCCGGTCTGCATCGAAGATGACAATGGCGTTGCCCAGCGTCTGCAGAACCGCGTCACGGGCCAGGGTCTGGTGCTTTAGGTCCGCTTCCGCTTCTTCCCGCTCGGACCGGTCGATGGCGAAACCGATGGAGCCGCCCGGTTTTTCGCCGTTGGCGAGCGCTTCGCCCGAGGCGCCAAGGGAGATTTCCGTCACGTCCAACAACTGGGCGACGCCGCCAACATCCAGAAGCCGCCGTTCCGTATAGCCCTCGCCCCGTGACCGCGCGGTCTCCGCCAAGCGCGGGTCGGGGTCGGCCACGTCTTCTGCGGCGCGGTTGATAAAGGCAATGCGTAGCGAAGAATCACGCAGCCAAATGGGTATGGGCATGGCGTCCAGCAGAGCCGATAGATGTCTATCATCCAGGCCCGAGGAATTGGCGGGTTCCAGTTGCGGCGGTTGGACTGCGTCGATGTTGTGGGCGCCAGTGGCGATGTCGGTGACGTCGCGGACCCAGACGATATCGGCCACCGGTTCGCCGGCCTCCGTCTCGGCGCGCGCACCGACGGCCTCCAGGGTTCGCTGGCCATAAATTAGCAGGATGCCGAAGGGCGTGCCGTTGCCGCGTAGCGAAGAAATGCTGCGTTCCAGGGTCTTCAGGGATTCGCCATTGAAGCAGGCCCGGATATCGTCGTAGCGGGCGTGGATGCCGCTCTCCAGGCCCAGCAGCACGGCCAAGCGGCGCGAACAGGTGATGCCGCCGAGAATGTGATCCCACAGAAACAGGCCGTCTGGCGTGGTCGCTAGGATCTCCCGAGCCCGTGTTGCCACGGCGGTCAGGCGACGCGTTTCCATTTCTAAGTGGTTCGCGCGGCGGCTCTGGCCCACGTAGAGCAAGAGAAAAAGCATCGCAGCTACGGTGGCGGCGATGGATGCCGCCAAAAAGGGGTCTGTGCCTTGCAATAGGTCTTCCGCCATAGCCCGGACGCGTGTCTGAATGTCTTGAAAGGACATGGGCGGAATGTACCCGTCTGGGCTCCCAGTGGGCAAGGGAAAGGCGGTAAAATGGTCTAAGGGAAATCTATTTCAGCCGACCTTTTGGCCAGCTTTGACCCCTCAGTTGCTGGATGTCGATCTGATAGGCGTCCGGGTCGCGGAGAAAACAAAGATAGATATTGCAGTCAGGGTTTTCCGTAGGTTTTTTGTCGAGGGCCACACCGTGGTCGAGAAGGCGCCGGTTCTAGCTGTCTACATAGCCTTTTTCGACCCCGTCCTGTCAGCCCGGGCACTCTTCGTGCCACTGGCAGAGCCCTATGATGGTACTCGGGCTCAATTGACAAAAGCTTAGTCGTTTGATCGAGGGTCAAATAAGCCCTACGGATGTTGCCACAAAATTTGGCGGTCAGCTCTAGATGAAGATGACCTGTCGGTCGGACACGACACAACTCTCTAGTCTTCGACCAATTTGACTTGAGTTTTGGGGCCATCTGCTCCGAGTATATTCTTTAGAACTTTGGAAGAAAGCCCCAAACCCATGTCAACGCCCGCAACGCTGCCGCCAGCTTCGGCCGGGCGAGCCTATCTGTTCTTGGCGACCACGGCCATGTGCTGGGGGGCGAATGCGATTTTTGGCCGGCTGGCGGTGGGGGAAGCGTCGCCCATGGCGGTCGTGGTGTTTCGGTGGCTGTTGGTCGTGATTTTGGTTCTGGTGTTCACCCGCGATCACCTTAAGCGGGACTGGCCGGTGCTGAAGTCGCGGATGGGCTGGGTGATCGGTTCAGCCATATTCGGCTTTACCGCATTCAATGGCCTGTTCTACATAGCAGCCCATCATACCACGGCTATCAATATTGGCATCCTGCAGGGCGCCATTCCCGGCATCGTCATGGCCGGCGCATTCTTTCTGTATCGCACGCCGGTGACATGGCTGCAGATCGTTGGCGTTCTGATCACCATGGCGGGGGTGGTGGTTGTGGCCATCCGAGGTGATTTGGGTCAATTCGTCGCCTTCGCCATCAACCCTGGGGATGCCCTTATGTTCGTGGCCTGTTTGTTCTATGCGGGATATACGGTGGTGCTGCGTAACCGGCCGGCAGTGTCGCCGCTTGGACTGTTCGGGTTGATGGCGATCGTCGCCCTCATCACCTCCGTGCCACTGGTGGTCACGGAGATTGTGCTGGATGAGTTTCAATGGCCTACGGCTTTCGGCTGGGGTGTGATCGTGCTAGTGGCGCTGTTCCCGTCTTTCCTGGCGCAGGTGTTCTTCATGTTGGGTGTCGGCATCATCGGGCCTGGCCGGGCGGGGGTCTTCGTCAATCTGGTGCCTGTGTTCGCGGCGATCCTAGCGGTGGTGGTTTTGAGCGAACCGTTCGAACTGTACCACGGTCTGGCCATGATCTTGGTTTTGGGAGGTATTGCCATGTCGGAAAAGGGCAAACCCTCAACCTGAGGCGCTAAGAACCGTGGTGAACGGAGCTTGGCTGATGCCCGCCGCGTCCATTTCATTGAGGATGAGGTGAATTCTCCATGCGGAGGTGCTCTATGGGTCCGCCTTCAGGCTGTGGGTCAGAAGCAGGAAGAAGATGGCTTCCGAGTCGGTTGATCCCTTGAGATAGACGAAAAGATCAGGGTCGACCGCGAGCGTCAGATTGCTCTAACTCCGTTCAAATTCGCCGATCACTCCGTTGTGCATGAATATCTTTTCTGCGGGTGAAAGATGCCGTTTCATATTGCTCACTGACATACCCGTCGATGTCCGCACGTGTCCAAAGAACAAGCGGTACGCGGATATTGGCCGCCAGGCTTTTTAGGTTGTCGTCGTTCCGGTTGGGTATGATGTCGTGTTAGAATTCGGGTTCGCCCTCGTCGCCGAGCCAGCAGACACCAAAACCGTTGGTGTTCATCAACGTGACGCACTTATGCGCATCGTGGCTCTGTGTGATCAGGAGTTGCTGCGGCGTCAGAATCAATTAGTCAACGTAGACAGGCGGTCTCGCGCAGGCGGGCCATCGGGACATACATATTTTTCTCGATCGACGTCGCTTGGTTCGCGGCCGATAAAACCATTTTGGCCCCGCGCCCCTTGATCCCGAGTGGCTTTTGCCGGATGCTCTGGCGCTCATTAAACGGAGGGACATTGCCAATGATCGTCGTCATGCCCGACGCCCGCTACGCAGGTGCCGCGGAAATTGAACAGGCCGTTTTCGGCGACCGCGCCATTATCAAACCGTTCCAGGCTCCAACCCAGGCGGATATTTCCGATGAGGTTTGGAAATCGGCTGACGCCCTGATGGTCTGGGGCCGGCTACGCTGTGACAAGGAGATGCTGGATCGGGCCAAGAACGTGAAGATGATCCTGCGCATGGGGGTCGGTTTTGACGCCTTGGATATCGAGGAAGCTGGGAAGCGCGGCATTCCCGCGTGCAATGTACCCGACTACGGCACCACCGATGTGGCCGACCACGCCATTGGCCTGATGTTGAGCCTGACGCGCGGCATCGTGCAGGTCCATAACAATATCGTTGCAGATCCAGTCGGGAATTGGGAAACGATCAACATTCCACAAATGCGCCGGGTGCGCGGTACTACGTTTGGGGTCGTCGGCTGCGGGAGGATCGGTACGGCCGCAGGTCTACGCGCCAAGGCGCTGGGCATGAATGTGATTTTCTATGACCCTTATGTGCAGGATGGCAAGGACCAGTCGGTGGGCTTTGAACGCCGCGATACGTTGGAAGATCTGCTGCGCGAGGCGGATGTGGTCAGCATTCACACGCCACTCACGCCGGAGACCGACTGTATGATCAACGGCCAAGCCA
>CAJWVP010000039.1 GCA_913048145.1 uncultured Rhodospirillaceae bacterium | reverse complement strand
CGACAGGGCATTCGATCCATCAAGGCGCTCATGGGCGGCGCGAAGAAGCCCCGCCCGGCGCCAACTCTGGATAAGGCCGCCAACGCATGACCAAGCCGTTGCGGATCGGAATTGCCGGCCTGGGCACGGTCGGGGTTGGTACGCTTGAGGTTCTCTCGGCACACGCTGAAACGTTCGCAAGCAGGGTGCCTCGGCCACTGACTGTCAAAGCTGTGGCAGCCCGTGACCAGGCTCGGGATCGGGGCGTCGATCTAGATGGATATGAATGGTTCGACAATGCTGTAGACATGGCCTCTGGCGACCATGTGGATATTGTGGTCGAGTTGATTGGCGGATCAGACGGGATCGCGAAGGAACTTACCGAAGTTGCACTGGCCAACGGCAAGCACGTGGTGACGGCCAACAAGGCGCTTATCGCCATACATGGGACAGCCCTGGCGATGGCGGCCGAAGAGGCAGGCGTAACTTTGGCGTATGAGGCTGCGGTGGCTGGCGGCATTCCGATCATCAAGGCCCTGCGCGAAGGTCTTGTAGCAAACCGGATTGACCGTCTGTACGGTATCCTTAATGGAACCTGCAATTACATCCTCACGGAGATGGAGCAGTCGGGACGTAATTTTTTAGACGTCCTTGATGAGGCCCAGTCGCTCGGCTACGCCGAAGCCGACCCAAGCTTCGATATCGACGGGATTGATGCCGCCCACAAGCTCGCTATTCTGGCCAGCGTGGCGTTCGGCACGGCCGTTGACTTTGATGGAATCCATGTCGAGGGTATTCGGCATATTTCACCCATCGACATCGAATTCGCCTGCGAATTGGGATACGGAATTAAGCTTCTCGGCGTGGCCGCCCGCACGGCCGGTGGCTACGAGCAGCGAGTGCACCCATGCATGGTGTTAGAATCCGCACCCATAAATCACGTAAGTGGCGTCTTTAACGGAATTGCTGTGGACGGCAATTTCGTCGATACGACCATTTACGAGGGCCGCGGTGCTGGCGCCGGCCCGACGGCATCCGCCGTGGTCGCCGACATCCTGGACATTGCCCGCGGCAACCCAGTGCCCGTTTTCGGCATCCCGGCACGCAACCTGAAACCCGCGCAAACCGTAGATATGGGGCGCCATCGGGGGGCCTATTATGTGCGGTTGACGGTGGTCGATAAACCGGGCGTTTTCGCTGATATCGCGACCATTCTGCGCGACCACGAAGTCTCCATGGAATCCGTTCTGCAGCGCGGCCGCGCGCCGGGTGAGCCCGTATCCGTTGTGATGACGCTCCATGAATCGCTTGAGGCCGACGTGGTCAACACACTGGACGCCATGGCGTCTCTGGATACGGTTATTGAGGCACCCTGTATGATCCGGGTGGAGACCTTTGCCTAGACGGTTGGCAACGGCCGTCATTAGGGCCAACATGCGTCATGTCTGACGATATCGCTCCGGATCGAAATCTCGCCCTCGAAGCTGTTCGCGCGACGGAAGCTGCGGCTATAGCGGCCGCGCGGTTTCTTGGCGGTGGCGATGAACGGGCGGCAGATCAGGCTGCCGTTTCCGCAATGCACCGCGCCATTGGGAAATTTCAAGTGGACGGCACCGTTCGCATCGGTGAAGGCGATGCCGGGGACGGCAAACTCTTCGTCGGACAGAAGGTGGGTACCGGGACTGGACCGAAAGCGGATGTGGCGCTGGTTGCCATTGAGGGAACCAGCATTGTCGCCCGCGGCGGTTACAACGCGCTTTCCGTTCTGGCGATGGCCGAAGAGGGCGGTTTTCTGACTGTTCCCGAGATTTATATGGACAAGATCGCTGTCGGGCCCGAAGTCGCGCCTGAGGCGATCGAACTAGACAAGTCGCCTGGAGAAAACTTGAACGCAGTTGCGGAATGCATGGGCGTGGCTGTTTCGGATCTACAGGTTTGCCTGCTGGATCGACCCCGCCACGGCCAATTGGTTGCCGCGATCCGTGAAACCGGCGCACGGATTCAATTGATCATGGATGGTGATGTCAATGGGGCGGTAGCGCCGGGGTTGGCCAACAGTCCGGTAGACGTCTACATGGGTATAGGCGGTGCGCCGCAAGGTGTGTTGGCCGCTGCCGCCTTGCGGGCGCTGGGGGGGGCTATGCAGGGACGACTGGTAATTCGTAGCGCCGATGACGGGGCGAAGGCTCGGGACGCGGGGATTGAGGACCCGGATAAGAAATTGACACTTGAAGAAATGGCCGGTGGTCACGTGACCCTTGCGGCCACGGGTATTACTCAAGGACCTATGCTGAATGGTGTGCGGCTGGCGCCTGAAGGTGCGGTGACCCATTCCATGGTCATGCGTTCGCGAACCGGGACGTTCCGCTATATCGAAGGACATCATGACTTCCGAAGGAGCAGCAAAGACTGATCCCGGTTCCGCCGCGGATCCCTACCTTGGCGTCTCCGAATCCGCCGAAGGAAAACGTTGGCTGCTGCGCGAGTACGATGAGCGTCAGGCGTTGACGTTGGTTCAGCGCTATGGCCTGCCCGACGCCGTGGGGCGCGTCCTGGCCGCGCGTGGCATCGACGCCGGCGCAGCCGACACCTTCCTTTCCCCCACCTTGCGAGATCTGCTTCCTGATCCGAGCCGTCTGCGCGACATGGATACAGCTGCGGAGCGCATCGCGGGAGCTATAATGAACGGAGAGGGGGTCGCTGTCTTCGGAGACTACGATGTAGATGGCGCCACTTCTTCCGCATTGCTGCGCCGGTTTATCGAACATGTCGGCGGACGCTGTTGGATCTATATTCCCGATCGTCTAAGCGAGGGGTATGGGCCGAACGCGCCGGCGTTGTTGGAGTTGGCCAGAGAGGGAGCGTCCGTCGTGTTGACAGTGGATTGCGGCACGGCGGCACATGAGCCTTTAGCCGTGGCTCGGGACGCGGGATTGGATGTCGTTGTCGTCGATCATCACACGGCGGAGGCGCACCTGCCTGCCGCCATTGCCGTGGTCAATCCCAATCGCCTGGATGACGACAGCGGCGAAGGACATTTGGCGGCCGTGGGCGTGGCGTTTCTCTTGGTGGTCGCGGTGAACCGAGAATTACGGCGGGCAGGCTGGTATGCGGATCGCACCGAACCCGATCTGACGCAATGGCTGGACCTTGTGGCTTTGGGGACTGTTTGCGATGTGGTGCCGTTGCGTGGCCTGAACCGGGCTTTGGTGACGCAAGGCCTCAAGGTTATACAGCGGCGCAGCAATCCTGGCATCCGGGCGCTTGCTAATGTTGCCGCCATCTCGGAGGCGCCCGCCGCCTATCACCTGGGTTTCGTTTTTGGACCGCGGGTCAATGCCGGAGGACGCGTCGGGGCGGCTGACCTGGGCGCACGCCTGTTGACCACGGCGGTTGACGATGAAGCGGCAGACTTGGCCAAGCGTCTTGACGCTTTTAACCGGGAGCGTCAGGACATTGAGGCGCGTGTTCTTGCTGATGCGCTGGATAGTTTGGAGAGAAATCCACCGGGTGCTGCCGTTATCGCGGTTGGGGAGAACTGGCATCCTGGCGTAATCGGTATCGTCGCCAGTCGCTTGAAGGAGCGGTTCAATCGGCCGGCTTGCGTCATATCCATGAATGAGGATGAAGGTTTGGGCACCGGCTCGGGCCGGTCCGTGACGGGGGTCGATCTGGGCGCCAACGTTATTGCTGCCCGTCAGGCCGGATTGTTGAGTCGGGGCGGTGGACACCGCATGGCAGCAGGGTTCACGTTAGCCAAAGCTCAATTGCCGGCATTCTGTGAATTCCTGGAAGAACGGGTCGCTGCCCGCGTCGCGGAAGTGAGCATTGTGCCCAGCCTTTACATGGACGGAGCCCTGACCTCGGGCGGGGCCAATTTGGAATTGATCGACGCCCTGGAGCGCTTGGCTCCCTATGGTAGTGGCAATGCGGAGCCGCGGTTCGTGATCCCTTCGGCACGGGTAAGTTTTGCCGACGTGGTCGGTACCGATCATGTGCGCTGCAGCCTCGAAAGCCCGGAGGGAGGACGTTTGAAGGGGATATGCTTTCGCGCCGTGGACCGTCCGCTTGGCCAGCTCCTGTTAAAGGCGAAGGGGCAGCCTTTGCATGTGGCGGGCCGACTTCGGGCCAACTCCTGGCAGGGCCGAGTCTCGCCACAGCTCTTTGTCGATGACGCGGCGGCCATATGGTAGTGTCGCCAAGGCTAGTAGCCGGGGAAGGGTGAGATATGCTCGACAAATGGGACGGCCGCTTCATGGATTTGGCGAACTTTGTCGCCGGTTGGTCTAAAGATCCTTCGACACGGGTTGGGGCGGTGATCGCAAACGCCAATACAAAGCGGGTGGTTTCCATGGGGTTCAATGGATTTCCGGCAGGCGTTGAGGATTCTGAGGATCGGTTGGAGACCCGCGAGATCAAGTACGAAATGGTCGTGCATGCGGAGGCTAATGCGTTGTTGTTTGCCGGTCCTGCGGCCGAAGGATGTACGCTCTACGTCACGCCTTTACCCCCCTGCGCGCGATGTGCGGTACTTATTATCCAAGCGGGAATCAGCCGAGTCGTTTGCCCAACACCGGATAAATCGAAGGAACCCTGGGCGACGCAGAGCCGAATTTCCGAGACTATGTTCGGTGAGGCCGGTGTTCAGTTGGATTATATCGATCCGCTGTGATGGCGCACAAAGTATATGCAGACCGCGCCATCTATATTTTCCAAATCTTAGGAAGTCGGCGGGTATTCATTTGACTAGCCAAGAATCTTGTCGAGTGTCGGTGCACGCAATCGGGTAGCGCTGTCCATCGGGCCGACTAGGGGGCGGATGTAATCGAGAAATGCGGGTGTCACATCCGTGGCGCTCTTGGCGATCAACGAAGCGTCCATGACTTTGGTTTTAGCAGCTACGTCGGAAAGTGCACTGAGCTGATAATCGACGGCATAGTCGCCGACACGGTGAATGGTCACAGTACCGTCTCGCCTGGCGGAGGCAGCATATTGAACGGCACGAATACCCACTTCGCGGGCTTCGCGCTGATCGACCTTTGAGACACATCCGAGGAATGAGCGCTGTAGATACCCGAAAGTATCTCCACGGACACGTTTAATGTCTGTGTTTGCCTTGATAGAATCGGTCAGCAAATCAGCCAGTGCACCTGTGCCAGAAAGTTGCACGTTGCCATGCGCATCCTTTTCCAGCTCGGCGCTCAGTTTAGCAAGAATAGGGGTTCCGTCACTGTCGTGAATGCCTTCTGATACAGCGATGACGCAGCGACCGTACTTGTCGTGGGCGGCCATAACGTCGTTGGTGAAGGCGCTCACGTCAAAGTTCCGTTCCGGCAGGTAGATGAGGTGCGGGCCGTCATCTGAATAGCGGCGGGCGAGGGCGGCGGCGGCAGTCAAGAAACCGGCATGACGGCCCATTACAACGCCAACGTAAACCCCAGGCAATGCGCGGTTATCCAGGTTCACGCCAGCAAAGGCGGACGCTACGAACTTTGCCGCTGATGGGTAACCGGGCGTGTGGTCGTTGACCATCAAATCGTTGTCGATGGTTTTTGGGATATGCACGCACCGGAGCGCGTAGTCGGCGGCCTGCGCCTCCTCTGAAAGGATCCTTAGTGTATCTGACGAATCGTTTCCACCGATATAAAAAAAAGTACCGATGCCATGCGCTTGCAGCACTTTGAAGATTTCCTGACAGTAGGCGACATCGGGCTTGTCTCGGGTCGAGCCCAATGCCGAACAGGGCGTTTGGGCTACAAGTTCTAGGTTCGCGTCTGTCTCTTGGGATAGGTCGACGAAGTCTTCGTTGATGATACCGCTGACGCCATGCATGGCCCCATAAATCCCCTCGGCTCCCTGCCGGCGGGCTTCCTGAACGGCGCCGACGAGTGATTGATTGATGACGGCGGTTGGACCACCACCTTGGGCGATCAGTGCCTTGCCTTGCAACATGTGGAGACCTTTCATGTCGAATGAAGTGGCGGAGTATAACCAGAAGCGAATTCTAGAAACCGTTAACCGCCATGGAAAGGTACGCCATGGAAATTTTTGGAGAAATACTATGTTTTTTGATCTTGATTAATTCCTTATCAATCTGTACCTACACGATCCAAGTGACCCCTTCGTCTAGTCAGGTCTAGGACACCTGCCTTTCACGCAGGCAACACGGGTTCGAATCCCGTAGGGGTCGCCACTTATCTTCTAAGTGATTGATTTTGTTGGATAAATAGAAGGTTAGGGAATCAGGATCGAAAAGGTTAGGGAATCTTGTTCTAGTTTTGATCCTCTAACCGCTGCCTGACGCCTTCAGCCAATAAGTCTTTTCTGACCTTGGCAACGTAAGTTTCAACATCTTGAATAGACGCATGGTTGCTAATTGCCATGATCTCTTGAGTCGAGCAAAGCATCGGTGGCTCGGCCAAATAGCATATCATAGCCTTGCGTAGGCCGTGCATCGAACAGTGCGGGAGATCGGCCTTGTCGCACCATTCTCGGAAACGGTTGCCAAGCGATTTGACGGTGAATGGATCGCCGTGACTGTTGACCAAAAAGGTGAGATCGCCGGTTGGTTCTGTCGCGTCGATCACCTGTTGCAGTTTGGTCAACAACGGAACCTTGTGCATTTTGCTGCCTTTAGTCTGGCGGAAATGTATCCAATTTCTCTTGATATGTTGCCGGCCAACTTGGCAAACATCTCTGATGCGAAGGCTGGTCATTAGGGCGAGTTCCAGGGCCAAACGCTGGCGGGTGCCAACGGGCCATTGCTCTTGATACTGGTGGATTTCATCCAGGGTCCATGTGTGATGACCGTCCGGGTTATTCGTTTTGAGTTTGCCGACATGGTCAAGCGGGTTTACGTCTACCACATTGAGATCGATGATGGCGGCATATACCAGCCTTAGATATTTGCGGAGATTATTCCACGCGTGAGGCGTGTCTGTGAGATCATTGCGAATTGTTTGGAAGTGTTTGCGCTTCTGCGTCGCCAGCTAGCGTGCCGTCGTCGTTAAGTCCTACTTGTCCTGAAATATGAATCCACCGGGAGGCGACCGGAGCAGAAACATCATGGGCATAGGCAGAAGAAGGCGGGGCTATTGATAATGGGGTGTGGACGGTGAGCATGGTTTCCTCTTTTGCATAGTTGGGTAAGGAATATGACTAATACTTATTTTGCCCGCCAAGACCCGCCCAGTCAGCCCAATAAACTTTTCTATTCTCCTCTTTAATGGAAACATGTTCATGTGCATAAAATGAGGAGCTTCATGTGAAAGAACATTTGTTCAATCGGAATGCACTTGATGGTCCTGCTGCGACGGAAGCACAGATTCCGATTATTGATCTTGGCCCGTATTTCAGGAGCGAGTCGGGGGCGCTGGGCCAGCTTGCGGATGAATTAAAGGACGCCTGTACCCGGGTTGGTTTTTTTTATATCAAAAATCATGGCGTACCTGATGAGATCATTGAAAATGCCTTCGCGCAAAATCGCCGGTTTCATGCCGAGCCGATCGAAAATAAGCGCAAACTGAAACTTGATCAGTTCAATGTTGGGTTTTTGGAAATCAACACATCCACACAAGCCCATTCAACGGTTCATAAGGCGACTAAACCCAATCAAAATGAATCGTTCTTCGTTTCTCATGACCGTCCCGCCGACCACCCGGATCGGATCAACCAGATCGCCTATCGCGGAGGCAATTACTGGCCTGGGAACCTTCCTGGTTTTCGTGAGGGCGTCATGTCGTATTTCCACGCGCTGAACGATCTTGGGCAACGGATGTTGGCGCCGATTGCCGTGGCTTTGGGTGTCCTGCCGGATGGCCTGGATGCGTTGTTTTCCGATGAGAACCATGCCGTATTGAGACTTCTTCATTATCCGCCGACGAAGCTGGAGGATAATGACTTTGGCGCTGGACCGCATACGGACAACAGTTTTCTCACTATCCTGGCTCGCATGGAAGTGCCCGGCTTGGCGATTAAGCTGCCATCTGGTGAGTGGTTAAAGCCGCCACTGATAGAAGGCACTTTTCTTGTGAATATTGGAAATATGATGCGCCGCATGTCGAACGATAAATTTCTCTCGACACCACACGGTGTTATTGTCGAAGGAGATGAGGACCGATACTCTATGGCGTATTTTCATAGCCCCAATCCCTATCGTATGATCAAGGTTTTGGAGAGTTGCGTAAGCACTGACGCTCCGGCTAAATACGAACCAGCGTTATATGCGGACTTGATTGCTGAATTTTTTGCAGCAAATTACGCGCACCAGAAAATGCACGGAAAGATGGCCATCGAGAACCGTTACTAGTTGGTGGGAAGGTTCAGTTCTGAAACCTACACTGATAACCCTGTTCTATTCTAATGTGGTGTGCGCCATAGCGCTGAAATGACAGATAATGTGCGTAATTCTGATGATTGGCCCTGGCAAATGTTGAAATGGAGGGAGACGCTAGGAGTGGGCTAAGAAGTGCGAGCCCGAGCCCGGCGCGTCTGTGCTGCACAACAGAGGGGGGTAGCGTAAGTTCCGCAAAGTGCAATCATTTTGTTGTGTCAGAGCCTTTGAGGTAGGTGATAACGGCTTTAAAGTCTTGTATGGAGTAATGTGATGTACTGTCTTTGACCACCTCAGCCATCGAGCCACTGACGGCATCTCCATCGGGGGTGAGGCCCAATTTTAATAGGAATATAAGGTCACCTTCACTCCAACTGCCAACGCCAGACTTTGGATCTGCGCTGATATCAGGGATTTTTTCACCGGCTGGTCCTTTTGCTAAACCTTTCAAATGCTGCTTAGTATCGAGACCACCCATCAGTGTACGTGGAGTATGGCATTCGACGCAGTGTCCGGGGCCATTGACAATGTAGGCGCCGCGGTTCCATTTCGCCGATTTCTCTTCATTATTCGTCCAAGGCTTTGGATCAAAGTAGAGTGATTTCCATACTGACAACCCTCGCCGGATGTTGAGAGGAAACTGGAGATTGTGGCTTGGGATCTTGTTGTGTGTGGGAGGAACCGTATCCAAATATGCTTTAAGATCAGCGATAGCCTGGTTGCTCATTCTGTTATAGGAAGTATAGGGAAAGGCGGGATAATAATGACTACCGTCCGGGCGAAGCCCTTTGGTCATCGCCTGCGTGAAATTGGCGAGAGACCAGCCGCCAATTCCGGTTTCTCGATCGGGGGTAATGTTTGGTGTACGAAAATCACCAAAGGGCGTTGTCATAACCCGTCCACCCGCTAGTGGTACCCCTTTGTTTTTTACATCCGTATGACACGAAAAACACCCACCAAGTCGTGCCTCGTATTTTCCTCGTTCGGGGTCTCCTATGACTTGACTCAAGTCACGCTTCGGCCCAGGTGTCCAGGCATAGGGAAGAGTTGAGTAAACCGTAGCTCCAGCAACAATGGTTAAGACAATGCCTGAAGCCAGAAACCTTTGTAAGAGCGCCATCAATTTATTTTCTGGCGGAATGTCCGATGGCAGGCGCCGCAGGTTTGCGCCAATTTTTGGAAGGGGCCCATGGCATCGAATTGATCGCCACTCACCGCCTTTAGTTCATTGGCTGTTATCTCCAATTGTCCCGACACGGCTTTGAACTTGGCCCAGTCTTGCCATATGGAGGGAAGCGCCTCGGTTGTCTCATCAAGGCTTCCGTTGGGAAACAATTTGGTGATTTGTTCCCCGCCTTTCGAAGCAATGATGCTAGCAAGGCTGGACATTTTCTCGCTGTCATAATCCACTTCACCTTTCATCATGGCGGCGATTTCTTTCATACTTTTGCTAATGTCCTTCATCAGCATCATCCTCTCTTTGACGACGCCAGACGCGCCCATGTGAGCAACGGCCCACTCGATTGAAATAATACTCCCGCCGGCAAGCGTGAACGCGAAAATCAGAAGTGGAAGAGGCTTTCGCATCTGAAACATCGTCAAGTCCTTTGCACAATTTGGTTAGTAATGATTTGACTGGTACTTCATCCGACCTGTACCTCGGTGTTCGCGAACGTTTGCAATCGTATTGGCCTTTTGATCAAAAAGTAGTTTTTATGGCTGATTGTCTATAAAACACCTCAGTAGAGCCATTCTTCAGGACGAGAAACGTGTCGTAAGTATCACGCTGGTCGCCCATTTCCATGCCAGGCGAGCCGATAGGCATGCCGGGCACACTTAGGCCAAGCGCATTGGGCCGTTCTGAGAGCAGCTGGCGGACCTCTGCGGCTCGCACATGCCCTTCGATGAAATAGCCAGAGATAAAGGCTGTATGACACGAACTGAGTTCCTGGGTGACTCCTACGCGGGCTTTAATCGTCCGAAGTGTCTTCTGATCAACGTCGTGCATCACCACGTCGAAGCCCGCGCTGATCATGTGTTCAACCCAGGCAGAACAGCAGCCGCAATTGGGCGATTTAAAGACTTCCATTTTACTGGGGTTCGCCAAGACTGCCTGGGGGAGCATTACTGCACTGACACCAGAGGCGAGGGTTGCAAAAAGAAAATTTCTGCGATTCATGGTTACCACCTTATTCAATTTATCTTGTGGTAGTTCCTCACGTGACGCGTAGCCACGTCATCATCCCGCCGGCGGAATGCTCCAGCATGTGGCAATGCAGCAGCCAGTCGCCGGGATTGTCCGCGACGAATGCTATCTCAACCGTCTCGCCGCGGTTCATCAAAATAGTGTCGCGCAGTGGCCCTAAAGCGCCGTCGCGACCAATCCGTCGAAAATGATGCCCGTGAAGATGCATCCCATGGGGCCATGCCGTGTCGTTTATCATAGCGATCCGCAGAGTTTCTCCGAGGCTTGCCTCGACAAGTGGAGTGTCACTTTTGTCGACTGTGCCATTGAGGGCCCAGATCTTGCCTGCCGCAGCTAGGCCCCTTATTCCGGTCACTTGGCCGCCCATCATTGCCTTGCGCATGCCGCCCATGGCACCGCCTTCCATCCGTAATTTGGCTCGGGTTGCGTTCTCCAGAGAACCGAGGGCCGGAATGGGGTTCAGCGGAAGGGCATCTGGTTTGGCCAAGCGGGTCTGTCGGGCGGCCTTTAAGACAGCGAAGGAGGCAATTGCGTAACCGTCGGCGCGCTCACGACTGACAATTAGAGCTTCCTCACCCTCTTCTGCGGTGACATCCAAAATTAGATCGGCCCGTTGAGCGGGAGCCAGAGTGAGTTTGCTCAGAGATTGTGGCGCCTCGATAGGCATCCCATCAAGTGCTACAACCCAGCCTTCGAGCCCGCGGGCCTCCAGCGTGAAAATCCTTGCATTAGCCGTGTTAACGAGACGAAGCCGCATCCGAGTGAGACGTGGCACATCGCGTGACCAACGGCCGGCACCATTTACCGTAATC
The DNA here is from genome assembly GCA_913048145.1 of uncultured Rhodospirillaceae bacterium. GTDB lineage: Bacteria > Pseudomonadota > Alphaproteobacteria > Rhodospirillales > Casp-alpha2 > UBA3470. The sequence continues at coordinate 1,923 of CAJWVP010000039.1, read as the reverse complement.
CAATTGCCAATCCGACCTGCATGAGACCAGTCATGCATATTGCCGAAGCCATCGGCGATCTGAGCTTTATCATTCAGGCGCCAATCGTCGAGTAAAAGCACCTCGTCCCGATCGACCATGGGCCCCCCTGACTTTTCATCGACGATCAAAGCGCCGTAAAGTCCTCGAGCCATCTGTTCGTAAGTGCGGTTATGCGGATGATACCAATACGTCCCTGCGTCCCGCAGCGCGAAATCATAGAGAAATTCGGCTCCCGGTTCGACGGCCGATTGCGTCATGCCCACGACGCCATCCATCGCATTCTCGATCCGTATACCGTGCCAGTGAACGGAGGACGCTTGTGGGAGATCGTTCCGGAAGACCCGCTTTATTCTCTCCCCTTGGCGTGCACGTAGGACTGGGCCAGGAACGACGCCATTATAACCCCATATCTGAGTTTCTGGGTACTTAGCTGGTGCAAGCCGCGCAATGCCCTCGCGCGCATGGAGGACCGGCGTGGTTTCGGAACGAGTGACTGTTGGCAGTGTTGCTGCCGCAGTGGCGCCTACAGCCAAGTGGTTAAATTGCCGGCGTGTCAGTCGGCTCATGAACCATCTCCAAAAACTTGGTGTGCCCGCCATAGAAGGGGAGGAATGAATGAGGCATGTTCGGTTTGAACCTTAATCGGTTGTGACAAAAACCAAGGAAGCGCGACCGTTTTGACGAGTATGCCTGGCAAAGTTGCCGCGCCGCACAACAGCGGTGCTAATATTTTAATATTCGTATAAGGTTTCATGGCTTGGGCCTTTAATTGATACGCTTCGCACGTTGCAAATCGCGGACATAGGCGGTGCTCTGAACAAATTCGTCGTCGAGATACCGTTAATGGCTGGAATGTTTCCGTACTTCTAGTGATGAGAACTTACCCTTTCTGGACAGCTAACAGGGAGGCTAAGGCGCCATGGTGGCCTGGTTCATAAATCCTGTGTACCTTTGGAGGGCCCTAACCGGAGCCGGAGGCGTTTTGCCCGATGGCATGCGGTGCAGTCTTCGCCCCCAAAGAAGGCAAGCCACCCAGCAGCAACGGTGACGGTAGCACCAATGCTTATGGATGAGCGCCACGCCCGCTTCACGATGGCCGAGCCTCGTGCCCAGAGAGATCATTAAGAATTGGGCAATCTGGACGGTCGTCACCGTGACAGCGCGTAACAAGTTCCTCAAGCGTGATCTTTAGCTCCTTAAGCTCGTCGATCTTTAACGTTATGCGCTGCAGATGTTCGGCAGCGATGGCTTTTACGTCGGCGCTAGCACGGCCGCGGTCCTCGTAGAGAGACAGGAGCGTTCTACAATCGTCAATCGAGAAGCCGAGTGAGCGAGACCGCCCGAGAAAAGCGAGCTTGTGTGCATCCTGCTCGTTAAAATCGCGATACCCGTTGGCGCCTCGTGCCGGTTGCACAAGACCAATGTCTTCATAATATCTGATTGTTTTCGCTGGCAGCCCAATAGCCCGCGACACCTCACCAATGTTCATAAGCAACGTACCTCCTGATCACATATATGAAGTTTCCAGCAACAGGAAGGTCAATAGCCCGCCTTCACATGAGCGCACAATAACAGGAAATTTTGACATTGCCGCACCCGGGAGGTAGCGGAGTTGTTGTCGTTCACCGGTGCTTCTAACGCCCTACATGCGAGCCGTCCCCATTGCTGAAATTGTTGAACTGGCACAGAACGCCCCCCAAATTGATAGCCAGAATATTTTCTGTTGGTTTTTCAAACGTTGGCTTTTGGGTTGGTTATTTGACCGGAAAAGGTCTGGTCAACGCGGGTATTCCTTGTTTAGGGGGCTGGAAAGTCAATCTAAGGCGATCCATTACCAACCCATACCAGATGGATTATTTTTCGATTTCAAGCTCTCCGATCCTGGCGTTACGGGGTGCCGAG
>CAJWVP010000038.1 GCA_913048145.1 uncultured Rhodospirillaceae bacterium | reverse complement strand
CAACGTGAGGAGCAGATAGTCATGACCGACTTGAATCTGAACGAGGATTGCATCTTCTGTAAGATCATCCGGGGTGAGATTCCAAGCTTCAAACTGTATGAAGACGATCTCACCTACGCCTTCATGGACATCAATCCCCTCAATGACGGGCATGCCCTGGTCATTCCCAAATACCATGCAGAAAACATCTACGCGACGCCCGATGAGTGGTTTGGGCCGACGATGTCCACGGTCCGACGCATCGCTAGCGCGGTCAACAAGGTCGTACAGCCCGAGGGCATCAACCTCCTGCAGGCCAATGGCCCCGGTGCTAAGCAATCCGTCTTTCATCTTCATATGCATGTGATCCCGCGCTACGCAGACGATGGCGCGGGCATGAACTGGGAAATGAAACACGGTGATATGGACGCCATCGGTGAACTGGCGGAACAGATCGTCGCCGCCATCGAATGAAGCTCAGGTCGTTGGCCGCCTGACGAAGATGGTGAAATCCGGCAAGGGTGGATCGACGATAACCTCGGCTTCTGGCGACAGGCTTTCGCGCACAAAGGTCAGGAACCGGACCGGGTCCGCATAATAGAGCCCGTCGTAATGCACATCCGTGTCATCCCTCAGCATGTTGAAAGCCAGGCCGCGCCGCGTATGCTGCCAGAGCTGTTTGAGGCTGGCTTGAATGTACTCGACCCATTCCTCCGCGTCGGCGCCCATGTGCATGTTATAGGTACCCGATACGATGGTGTAGTCGGCAATCTCGTGTGCCGACATGCCACGCACGAACTGGCCGCGGGGATCTGCGTGGCGGGCCTTGGCTGCGTCGATCATGCCTTGGCTCATATCCGTACCTATATACCGGCTACGTTTCATGACAGCCTTGTCGGCCAAGTATTCGAATAGTGAACCATAACCGCAGCCGAAATCATGGATGGTGATCCCGCCCGCCTGGGCAATGTCGTCAAAGATGTCTTCCAAGATGGCGTAGCGCCGAAGCTGCCATTCCTGGTTCTTCCAGAACACGCCCTGCGCCGTCGGTCCATAACGGCTGAGGCGGCGCTCATAGGCGCGGACCACGGGGACCAGCATTCGGGGCGCGGCACGCAAAATGTTTCCGACCGATCGCATCAAATGACCTTAGTGCCCAAAAAGGTGAATTGGAAACGACTGAGATCGATTTTCCAGCCTTCTGGCGTCGTCGATAACGCTCAACGATGCTCCCATCGCTATCACATACCCTCTCAACCAGAACGCTGGAAAATCGGCAACCCCTGCGTCTTCTTCGACCCCCTGGACAGTGTCGCATTCCGCTTTTAATGCCTTGAATTGCTCCGCGAAACGCTCCTTGCCAGAGAACTAGAGAAGGCGTTTCATTGTTTCAAAGTCGCCGTTACATGCTCTAACGGTCCAGATCGATGGAAGAGAGGGCAAAGCTCAGAACTCGGCCCAGTCGGGCTTCGTAGGCGCTACGGCGGCACCGTCGACAGTAAAAGTCGCGTCGGCATTCTCCAGGTACTCCAGACGCATCAGCGCCAGGGCCCGGCCGTCGCGACCGGAGCGCACTTCGCCCACTTTCTTGCTATTCAGCATAACCGGCGTGCCCGCGGCGGGCAACGCCCCGTCAATGGTGATGGGTACCAGGCGTTTCTTCACCAGGCCGCGGTACTTGGTTCGAGCCGTCAGCTCCTGGCCCATGTAACAGCCCTTGTGCCAGTCGACGCCGTGCAGTTCGTCGAAACCGCTTTCCAACAGGATGGCCTTTTCCAGAACAAGGTCGCGGCTGCCGTCCGGCAAACCGAGCATCAAACGATGGCTGTCATAATTGGCAAACTGAGCTGCGTCGCCGGGTAGGTCCGGGTTACCGTCTGCCGGGATCAGGGCGCGCACGCCGGCCGCCGCGAGCCGCGGATCAATGACCGCAAGACCGCCGTGCCACGCCGCCGCCGTGCCGGGGTCGCCCGACAAACCGCATGCCGCCGGTGCCTCCAGCCCCCAGATAGCGATCACGGACCACGCGTCGCTGACATCCTCCAGGTCCACTTGGGCCCGCAGCTTGTACATGGAGAGCTTCTTGGTGAGGTCCGTCATCCGGTCGCGCTCCGTTTCCATCAAGATAGCGCCGCCTTGTCCGTAGAGAAAAAAGTCGTAGAGGAACTTACCCTGAGGCGTAAGCAACGCCGCGTAGACGGTCCGGTTGTCGGCGACGTTGGACACATCGTTGGAAACCAGACCCTGCAGGAAGGTCACGGTGTCGTCGCCGGACACCTTCAGGATGCCGCGGTTCTCAAGGGTCGCTCGGTGAAGGTTGGTCATGGTGTCCCCATTTGTCGTCTCGGCGATAAATTGGGTCGTTTCACCAAGCAAATCAAGGGTCTCTGGTTGCGTCCCTCGCTTTTCATTAGCTCTGCACGGTCGTATAAATGCGCCATGCGTATCTTGTTCGTCTCCTCCACGCGTGTGGGCGACGCGGTCCTGTCGACGGGGCTCCTCGATCATTTGATCGAGACCCATCCGGGTGCACGAATCACGGTCGCTTGTGGCCCGGCGGCGGCGGACCTGTTCCGCGCGGTGCCCGGGCTTGAACGCATCATTGCGCTGGAGAAGATGGTTGGCTCGCTCCACTGGTTCCGACTTTGGGCGCTTACGGTAGGCACCTGGTGGGATTTAGTCGTAGATTTGCGGAACGCGCCGCTCACCTATTTGCTGCCGGCGCGGCGCCAGCACCATTTCAAGCGCAGCCGCCAAACCGAACACCGGTTGATCGAGGTGTCCCGTGTGCTCGGCCTTGGGGACACGCCGCCAGCGCCTCGGCTGTGGCCCTCAGAGGCCGACCGGGCGCAAGCCGCTACGTTGATTCCCGATGGCACGCCTGTACTGGCTATCGGTCCAACGGCCAATTGGCGAGCCAAGACCTGGCGGGCGGAGCGGTTTGCAGAACTGGCATTACGGGTGACCGCGGCGGACGGTTTGTTCCCGGGCGGCCGTGTTGCGTTGTTCGGTCGTGCCGACGAACGCCCTCAGGTCATACAATTGATAGAGGCGCTACCGAAGGAACGCTGTCTGGATTTGATCGGCGGTCCGGACCTGTTGGAGATCTTCGCTTGCCTGCAGCGGTGTGATCTTTATGTGGGCAACGACTCCGGCCTCATGCACATCGCTGCGGCGGCGGGGGTACCGACGCTCGGTCTGTTCGGGCCCAGCAAGGAAGAGTTGTATGCGCCGTGGGGGCCACATTGCGCGTTCGTTCGCACACCGCAATCCTTCGATACTATACACCCGGAAGGCTTTAATCACATCACATCGGATAGCCTCATGGACGATCTCACGATGGACACGGTAGCGACCGCCCTCGTCGATGTCTGGGGTCGGAGGCCAGAAGTGTTAAAATGAGTAATGTCCCCTTGAAGTTGTCGGCAGTGATCAGCGTTCACAACGAAGAGAACCAGTTGACCGAGTGCCTCAAGACCCTGGAATTCGCTGATGAGATCGTCGTGCTGTTAGACAAGTGCACGGATGGGTCTGAAGCAATCGCCCAGGTATTCACTGATCGAATCGTCCCCGGCTCTTGGCCAAAAGAAGGCGCGCGGCGCAATGCCGGTATCGAGGCCTGCACCGGCAATTGGGTCTTCGAGATCGACGCCGACGAACGGGTTCCCGAGGCGCTGTCTAAGGAAATTCGCCGTACCGTCGAGACGTCGGATGCGGATTGGCATGAGGTGCCCGTCGACAACTACATCGGAGAACGCTTGATCCGTTGGGGATGGGGGGCGTCCTTTGGCAAGTCCGCCTATCCGGGCCTGTTCCGGCGCGGCGTCAAGGTTTGGGGTGATCAGCGCGTGCACCCAAACCTCACTTGGTCCGGGCGGAAGGGCGCCATGTTGAGCAACCGCCTGGTGCATTACGTGGATCGCAATCTGTCCGATATGATCAAGCGCCTGGACAACTATTCCTCAGCGCGGGCTCGGGACATGCGTGACAGCGGCCAGATTGGGTCCACGGCTAACAATGTGCGGCGGTTCTTCTCGCGGTTTATCAAATGCTATTTCTTCCGAAAGGGGTATCGGGAAGGAGGCTACGGTCTGATGATCGCTATCTGCGCCGGGCTTTATCCGCTGCTCGCGCACCTCAAGGCGAAGTTGGAGACCGAATAGGTGGCGCGTATCCTTATTGCGGACGATGGCATTGTCTTCGACGGCCAGAGCTTGGAGGCGGGCCCCTTGGGTGGCGTCGAATCGTCCATCGTGAACCTTATGCAAGAACTGGCGAAGCGCGGCCACGACGTGCATGTACGCAACAACTGCGCCCAGGCCCTGGATCACAAGGATGTGTCTTGGCGACCCATTGGCGAGGCCTGGCCCGACAACGTGGATCTTTATATCGCCAACCGGAGCGACAAAGTGATTCAGCGGATGCCGGATGCGGGACGTACCGTGTTCTGGATCCACAATCCCGCGGATTACCTGATGAAGTGGCGCTACCTGTCAAAGCTCTGGTGGACGAAACCCGCAATTATTTTCATCGGCAGGGTGCACGAAACCACCTATCCCGCATGGGCGCCTAGCGGCGAGCGGATCGTCATCCCCTATGGTCTGTCAGAGGATTTCTGCGTAGCAGAATCGACGGACGCAATGCCGCCGCCCCGGGCCGTATTCACGTCGAACCCGCTCCGGTCCCTGGACTGGCTGTTAGACCGCTGGGCCCAAGACATCCAGCCTAATGTGCCCGAGGCGCAACTGCACCTGTTCACGGGCGCGGCAACCTATGGCTCGGCCGGGGATGCCAAGGCGGACCAGATGGCTGCTGTCCTGGCGCAGGCTGACGCGCTCAAGAACCAAGGCGTAGTTGTGCGCGGCCCGGTGCCGAAATCCCAGCTCATTGATGAGTTTCGGGAGGCGCGCTGCATGCTCTACCGTGGCGACGTTAATGAGACCTTCTGCTTAGCGGTTGGCGAGGCTCAGGCCATGGGCGTTCCGGCGGTGGTGCAGAAGTACGGCTCCGTGGTTGAACGGGTTGTCGATGGGGAAACGGGGTACGTCGCCGACGATGACCGGGCTTTCGCTGAGGCCGCCATCAAGCTACTGTCCGACGAGGAACTGTGGCGCCGCCAGCATCGGACGGCACTGGACAAACAGCGGTCGTGGCGCTGGCCGGACGCGGCGGCCGCCTTTGAGAACTTGATCGGATAAGACACACCATGCGGGTCGCACAAGTCATGGCAGGAGCGCAGTACGGCGGAGCAGAGACGTTTTTCATACGCCTCACGCTAGCCCTGCACCGTGCGGGACTCCATCAGAAGGTGATTATCCGCACCCATGCGAACCGAGCCGAAACCCTGCGCCGCGGCGGCATAGAACCGGTGGAGGCGAAGTTTGGTGGGGCCCTTGATTTCGCCACACCGCGCCTGCTGAAACGCGAATTGGCGGCCTTCAAGCCGGACATCGTACTGACATGGATGAACCGGGCATCAAGCATGTGCCCCAAGGGTGATTGGGTGCAGGTCGGGCGTCAGGGCGGTTACTACAACCTCAAGCACTACAAGACGTGCAATCACATTATCGGCAACACCCAGGACATCACCGACAACGTCGTCAAGGAGGGGTGGCCAACGGAACACGCCCACTACCTGCCCAATTTCGTCACCGAAGAGATGGCCCGGCCCATTCCACGCCAAACCTTCTTCACTCCGGATACGGTGCCGCTGATCGTGGCCCTGGGGCGGCTGCACGAGAACAAGGCCTTCGACGTACTGTTAGAGGCCCTAGCCCGGGTGCCCAACGCCTATCTCTGGATCGCCGGCGAAGGACCGCGTCGCGAAGAATTGGAAAAGATGGCGGAGAACCTGGCGGTCAAACCGCGGGTCCGGTTCCTGGGTTGGCGCGACGATGTCGCAGCATTGTTGCAGACGGCAGATCTGTTCGTCTGTCCGTCCCGGCACGAGCCGCTGGGCAACGTGGTTCTGGAAGCCTGGGCCCAGAATGTGCCCGTGGTCGCCGCCGACAGCTACGGTCCTGGGACCCTGATCGAGCATCTGGTGTCCGGTATACTGGTTCCCACCGATGATTCGGCGATGTTGGCGAAGGCGATCCGCTTGGTAATCGAAGACGACCGCCTGAGCGCCGATATTGCCCGCCAGGGCCGCGCCGCTTATGAGGCGGAATTTACAGAGACCGCCGTCGTGAGCCAATACTTGCAATTCTTTCAGGAAATTCTCACCTGATGTGTGGCATTGCCGGCGTGATGACCAAGACCGGGCACGCTCCCGACCCCACCATTCTCGACCGCATGGAAGCCGCCCTGTTGCACCGTGGTCCGGACGGCAGCGGTCGGTACGCACACAGCGACACCGCGATCCTGCAGACGCGCCTCGCCATCATCGATCTCGAAACCGGCGACCAACCCTTCGTTTTAAAGAGAAGTCGCGGCCCCACGGCTTTGGTTGCCAACGGCGAGATATTCAACTATCGGGAACTCTATAGCGCCTTGCCGGGCATCGTATTTGCCACCGCATCTGATTGCGAGGTTCCGCTGCACCTCTATGACCGTGACGGCACAGGTTTCGCGGATGCCCTCAGGGGCATGTACGCCGTCGCCATTCATGACGACGCCAAGGGGCGTCTAGTGCTGACTCGCGATCCCTTCGGGATTAAACCACTTTATTATGTGGAAACGGATGCCGCCTTCGCGTTCGCGTCCGAGCCGCAGGCCCTGATCCGTTCGGGTCTGTTGCCGGTGGAAGAAAATGCCGACGCGCTTCATGAGTTGTTTCAATTGCAGTTCACCTGTCGGCGAGAGACCGTGTTCGCAGGCATACAACGCGTCCTGCCTGGTGAGACCCTGGTCGTATGCGCCGGACAGATCGTCGAGCGCATTCATCGGCCAGCCCTTCCCCTCGAACCGCCGGAAGATTGGAAGGGCGAGGACGCCATGGACCGACTGGAACAGGTATTCACGGATTCTGTCGATATCCATCAGCGTTCCGACGTACCCTACGGCATGTTCCTTTCGGGCGGTATCGATTCATCAGCGCTCCTGGCCATGATGGCCCGCCTCAATGACCAGCCCGTACAGGCCTTCACCGTTGGGTTCGAGGGGGCGAGCGTCCATGACGAGCGCGACCATGCTCGCGCGGTGGCCTCCGCCGCCGGGGCGGCTCACGAGGAAGTCTCGTTCGATGAGTCCGATTTCTGGGATCTCTTGCCCAAGGTCGCCAAGGCCATCGACGACCCGACGGCGGATTACGCCGTTCTGCCCACCTACAAGTTGGCGAGAGCCGCCCGCGACGCGGGCCTCAAGGTGGTGCTCAGCGGAGAAGGGGGTGATGAGATGTTTGCCGGTTATGGCCGCTATCGCCGTGCCGCCCGACCACGTTTTTTGGGGGGGAGGGAGATGCGCGCTGCCGGACAATTGGAGGGCCTAGGCGTGCTACGACGCGAAGATGGAAGCTGGCGCCAAAGCATTGCCGCGCTGGAAGCGGACTTGCCGAGCAACCTCAGTGGCCTGCAGAAGGCCCAGGCCTTGGATTGCGCTCATTGGCTACCCAACGATTTGCTGACCAAACTGGACCGCTGTCTCATGGCGCACGGGGTGGAGGGGCGCGTCCCCTTCGTCGACCCCGTGATGGCCGCCTTCGCCTTCCGGCTACCCGACGCGTTGAAGGTCAAGAAACGGTTCGGCAAAAGGCTGTTGCGGTCCTGGCTAGCCGAGACGTTTCCGGCCAGTAAGCCGTTCACGAAGAAGCGGGGCTTCACCGTTCCCGTTGGCGAATGGATCGCTGCCCAGGGCAAGGACCTCGGGCCCCTGGTTGCGGCGCAACCAGGTGTCGCGCGCTACTGTGATCCGGACACCGTGAGGCGTCTGTTCCAGGCCACCGGCAAGCAGGAAGGCCAAGCCCAATGGACCTTATTGTTCTTCGCGCTCTGGCATAGGCATCATATGGAAGGCAAGTTCAACGATGGTGGCGTCTTCGATGCTTTAGCGGCCTGAAGACAGTGAAGGAGAATCCGTGAGCGATACTATCACCATTCGCCGGCCCGACGACTGGCACGTTCATTTCCGCGACGGCGCCATGCTGCAATCCTCGGTGCCGTTCACCGCCCGCCAGTTCAGGCGCGCTATCGTCATGCCGAACCTAGTTCCGCCGGTGACAACCGTGGACGCGGCACGCGCCTACCGGGATCGCATCAGCGTGGCGGTGCCCGATGGTATCGATTTCGAGCCCCTGATGACGGCCTATCTCACCGACACCATCGACGTCGGCGAACTGGCCCGAGGCGCAGAAGAGGGAGTGTTCTCCGCCGTCAAGCTTTACCCAGCCGGCGCCACAACCAATTCCGACAGCGGCGTCACGGACTTGAAGAATGTTACCGGCGCTCTCGAGTGCATGCAGGCCGTAGGGTTGCCGCTTTTGCTCCATGGTGAGGTCACTGATCCGGAGATCGACATCTTCGACCGCGAAGCCCGGTTCATTGAACAGAAACTTATCGGTCTCCGCGCTGATTTTCCCGAACTGAAGGTCGTATTCGAGCACGCCACCACAAAGGACGCGGTGGATTACGTTCTTTCCCAGGATGGCCACATGGGCTGCACCATCACCGCGCACCATCTGGTCATCAACCGCACGGACATTTTCAAAGGCGGCATCCGCCCGCATCTCTATTGCCTGCCTATCGCAAAGCGCGAGGTGCATCGTCAGGCATTGCGCGCCGCCGCCACATCCGGGGACAAACGCTTCTTTCTAGGGACTGACACGGCACCGCACCCCGTGCACGAGAAGGAATCGGATTGTGGCTGCGCGGGCATCTTCTCCGCGCCGACGGCCATGCAGGTTTACACCCAGGTCTTCGATGAAGAAGGCGCCCTCGACAAGTTGGAGGCCTTCGCGTCGATCAATGGGCCCGGCTTTTACGGTCTTGCGGTCAATGAAGGGACGGTAACCTTAGTCCGCGACGACGTCGAAGTTCCAGAACGCGTTGAAACCGCAGAGGGCGAAATCGTCATGGTTTTCCGACCGGACGCAGGCCTGAACTGGCGAATCACGGCCTAACCGTCCGGGTTTATGGGCGTGAACACGAATTCCAGGAAATAGGCCTTTATCAGGGACCAATAACCGGAATAGTAAAAGCGGCCGTTGGCCGCCAGCATGGCATTGCGGTGGCGTTGCCGAATGCGCTATTTACCTTAGGAGACGGATCGATAAGGGTATGCCTTGAGATGCCGGAACTGGGCGAATACAACGACATCGATGACGGACATGGGGACACTTGTCGCGCCGGCGCGCATCACGCTGCAGCGCAACACGTTGACCCCGGGAATGGCGCGTCTATAGTGGCTAAAACCATTGTAAACTGGGGAGCCCTGCAATGAGCGCCGATCAATTCGACTGCCTCCTTCTGGAGAGCGAAGACGGCAAAACCGTCATCAATTCCATCCAGACCCTTCACAACAGCCGCCTGCCCGAGGGCGACGTGACCGTGGCCGTCAAGTATTCGACGCTCAACTACAAGGATGGGATGATCATTAACGGCCTTGGACGGCTTGTGCGCGACTATCCCCACGTGCCGGGGATTGATTTCTGCGGTGTAGTGGAAGAAAGCACTTCGCCCGATTACGAGCCCGGCGACGAGGTGATTTTGACAGGCTGGCGTGTCGGTGAGATTCATTGGGGCGGATTTGCGCAGCGCGCTCGGGTAAAGTCGGAATGGCTGGTGCCGGTTCCGGCGGGGCTGTCCCTCAAGCAGACTATGGCCATCGGCACGGCCGGCTTCACGGCCATGTTGGCGGTGATGACATTGGAAGAACACGGCCTGAGCATGGATACGGATAAAGACGTCCTGGTTACGGGCGCTGCGGGCGGCGTCGGTTCGTGCGCCGTCGCCATCCTGGCAAGTCTCGGTTATGGCGTGGCCGCGGGCACCGGTCGGGCGGAGACCCACGACTATCTTAGCGATCTCGGCGCGACCACTCTGGTCGGGCGCGATGAGTTAGCGGAAGCGCCGAAGGGGCCCCTTGCTCGGGAGACCTGGGCTGGCGTCATCGACAATGTGGGCGGCGCAATGCTCGGCAACGTGTTGCCCTCAGTGGCCTATTGGGGAACCGTGGCTTCCGTGGGCAACGCTGGCGGGATCGAGTTTTCCTCCAATGTGCTTCCGTTCCTGCTGCGCGGCATCAACCTCTGCGGCATCGATTCGAACACCTGTCAAAAGGATCGCCGGTTGAAGGCCTGGGGTCGGTTGGCGATGGATCTGCCGATGGACAAGCTCGACGCCATGACCAATGAGACACCTCTTTCCGATCTCCCGGACCTGGCTAGTAAGATTCTCCAGGGCCAGGTCCGCGGACGTACGGTGATTGACGTCAACGGCTGACTAGAAACCGTTTAATCAGCTGATTTCCAATGTGAATATCTAACTGTGGGTCAGATTGCCGTTTTTGGCATTGAATCTGCACACTCTTCCGTATCGGTCCCCGTGCCCCATGTGGAAATGGATGGAGATTGGATAATGAAACGGATTGTCGGTTTGATATCGGTGGCTCTGGTGCTGTCCGCCTGTAAGCAGAAGTCCGCCTATGAGGCGGCAGCCGGGGACATAGAGCCCGTCTATTGCTACAAGTCCCTGGCCGGCGTTCAGTGTTACCAGGAGCCTAGCTTCCGCGACGAGCGGCGGATGGTGAACTACTTCGGCTCGACCCCGAGAAGCTTTAGTCGTCCGAAACTAGCGCCGTAAGGGAACTTGGTCCATCGGCCCTGGTTCGACGGAGCGACGGCTATTTCCAAAGCGGACTGGGACGTAAAGCGCGGCCGGCCGGCGTCGTAATCCTTAAATGGCTAGGCTATCCTCAAGCGCCTCAAGAGTGCCCCGGCCAGCATGTATAGCAAAAGCACCATAAACGACCCTTGGGCACGCTTGACACCCTCCAAGCAACAGCTTAATAGCCGTTCTCGCTAATATCGCGGGCAGCGTCCTGGGGCGGAGTAGCTCAGCTGGTTAGAGCAGCGGAATCATAATCCGCGTGTCGGGGGTTCGAGTCCCTCCTCCGCTACCAAAGACTGTCCCGCGACTTCAACAAGTTGCGGGACAATTTGTTTTGACCAAGCTATATCAAACGGCGGGGGCCTTGTGAGACCAATCGCGAACGCCTGAACGGCAACAACGGGCTACTTCTTACTCCGCCTGTACATTATCTCTTTGACGAGGGCCTAGACGCCCATTTCGGTGATGAACTTGGTTCGCAGGAAGGCGTCTAAACCTTCGATGCCACCCTCAGAACCGTAACCCGACTCATTTACGCCGCCAAACGGTGTTTCAGGTGTGGCGACCATTGGGTGATTAACACCCACCAGTCCGGTATCCAAGACCTGACTGATTTTCGCAGCCCTGTCTCCATCGGAAGTAAAAACATAGGAAGCCAATCCAAAAGGCAGAGAATTCGCCCGTTCGACCACCTCATCAAACGTGTTGAAGTGTGTTATCGGCGCAATCGGGCCAAAGGGTTCATCATTCATGATTTTCGCCTCGTCCGGGACATCTGAGAGCACGGTAGGTGCGTAGAAGTAACCCTGATTTCCAATTCGCTCGCCACCTGTTACCACCTTTGCACCGTGGGTTTGGGCATCTGAAACGAAATCTTCCATAATTGGCAGTCGCCTTGCGTCGATCAGGGGACCCATTTGAACGCCATCATCCATGCCATTCCCGACTTTGATCGCTTGCGCACGCTCGGCAAAGCCATCGACAAATGATTTGTATGCTTTGTCCTGAATAAAAAAGCGTGTTGGCGAGATGCAAACTTGGCCGGCATTTCGGTACTTAAATCCGGCCGCCACTTTCAGTGCTTTTTCCACATCCGCATCTTCAAATACGATAACGGGCGAATGTCCGCCGAGTTCCATAGTGCAACGTTTCATGGTATCAGCAGCAAGTTTTTGAAGGTGCTTCCCCACCGGAATTGAACCCGTAAACGACATCTTTCTCGGCACCCACGATCCTAGAACTTTTCGCGAGACCTCATCGGGGACACCAAACACAACGTTCAGCACACCGTCCGGCAGGCCGGCGTCTTGGAAGCAACGTGCGATTGCCACGGCTGTGCCGGGGGTTTCCTCACTTGGCTTGATCAGCATGGAACAACCGGCGGCCAACGCTCCCGCAACCTTGCGGATCACATTCGTACCCGGAAAATTCCAGGCCACGAAAGCGCAGGCCGGGCCGACGGGCTCCTTAACAACCATTTGCCGCGCACCCGGTACGCGCGCCGGTACCAATCGGCCATAGGCCCGTTTGCCTTCCTCGCCGTACCAGCGAGTGGCGTCGATGACGAAGCTCATCTCGCCCTTCGCTTCGGCAAGGGGTTTACCCATTTCCAAGGTCAACGTCTTGGCGATGTCGTCGATGCGGTCTTCCATTAACCGGGCCGCCTTTTCCATAATAGCTTGACGGTCCAACGGCGTGACATCACGCCAGACTTTAAAACCATCGGCGCTGGCTTGAATAGCCTCTTCCAAATCCGATTCGGATGCATGCGGAACATCCGTCAAGATATCCTCAGTTGCCGGATTGGTCAGCGGTTGCGTTTTTCCTTCGCTGCCCTGACACCAACGACCGTTAATCAACATTTCGATTTTTTCTGTGTACATGACGTGTTCCTTCTTTTCACAGGGCCCACGAATTATATCGGGGATTTGAATTGCGAATGATTCTTAACTTTTGAATCGAACTTCGACAACCAGATTTCGACAATCAACTCAAAATTTATGCCCTCCGGCTTAATCGCACCAGCGATTGTGATAATAGTGGGCTTCGTTCCTGGTTGCGGCCCACAAATCACGCTCACAACACTGTATTTATCGGGCGCGCTTCCCCTCTCAGCGCAGTTCGGCAACGCTATTTCCAATGATGGCGACGCGTTGTTTCCCGCGATCGCCCCAAAAGCCGCACTGCTCGCAACCTTTTACAGCGGAGTTCCAAAGATAATTGCCGCTTATGGTTAGCTTTCTCTATTCGAATTGGAAATTTAGAATCAAAGCTCCAAAGTACGAAGTATGTCCTTGCTGTGGATTATGTACAGTGGTGCTTTAACCACTTTATCTGGGCGCTGCATACTCGTTTTATTATCTGAACCAGGCGTCCCAAACCATCACCGGCAGAGAAAAATCGCGCCGCCCGGAGGGCCATGCATGATCCATCTACCAATCGCCACCGTAAACAAAAGTAACAACTAGTATGGAGAGTGTTAAATGTTAAGTCGTACCTACACTTTGATCATGAA
>CAJWVP010000037.1 GCA_913048145.1 uncultured Rhodospirillaceae bacterium | reverse complement strand
TGAGAATTTTTCCGGGGTTCATGATGTTGTCAGGATCGAGCGCCTGCTTGATTGCACGCATAACGCTTACTGCCTCGCCATGCTCAGCAATCAGGAAATCGAGCTTGCCGTAACCGATGCCATGCTCTCCAGTACAGGTGCCGCCCATGGCAAGGGCGCGCATCACCATCCGTTCATGCAGTTGCTGTGCCCTTTCATTTTCTTCAGGGTCATTTTTATCGACCAACAGCACCAGATGGAAATTCCCATCTCCGACGTGTCCGACAATCGGGGCGACAAGATTGGACTCCTTGATATCCCGTTGCGTCTCGCGGATACATTCAGCGAGCTGCGAGATGGGCACACACACATCGGTTGCCCAGATCTCCCCGTCGGGACGCAGCGCCTTGCAGGCATAGGCAGCGTCATGGCGTGCCTGCCAGAGACGGTTACGCTCCTCGGTATTGGTGGTCCACTGGAAGTTGCTCCCACCTGCGTCAGCCGCCAGTTCCTGAACCACCTGCGCCTGCTCTGCAACCCCCTGGGTCGAGCCGTGAAATTCCAAAAAGAGTGTCGGCGCGACGGCGAGATCCGTCTTGGAATACCGGTTGATGGCGTCGATCTGGGCCTCGTCCAGCAGTTCAATTCGCGCCACGGGAATACCATATTGAATCGTATTGATGACCGTCCCAACGGCGCTATCGAGGTCCGGAAAAGTGCAAACTGCCGAGGAAATCGCTTCAGGAATGCCGTACAGCTTCAGCGTAATCTCGGTAATCACTCCCAGCGTTCCCTCGGAGCCGACAAAAAGCCGAGTCAGGTCATAGCCCGCTGCCGACTTACGGGCACGTCTTGAGGTTTTGATCACACGACCATCGGCGAGGACCACGGTCAGTGCCAGCACATTTTCCCGCATGGTGCCGTAGCGCACGGCGTTGGTGCCGCTGGCCCGCGTCGCGGTCAGGATCGCCGATACGGTTGATCATTGGATCAGATCGGGCGAGATTTTACCGGCGCAGGGCCGCGCCGTCCGGCCGGGCGACGTGCTGATCCTCGTCCAACGCCGCCGCCGTATGGCGGAACTTCTGGTCGCGGCGCTGAAAGAACGGGGGATTCCCGTGTCCGGGCGCGACCGCATGATCCTGCCGGACCAGTTGGTGATCCAGGACCTGATCGCGCTCGGCCGGCTGACGCTTTTGCCGGATGACGACCTGAACACCGCGACGGTCTTCAAGGGGCCGCTGATCGGATTGACGGAAGAACAGTTGTTCGAAGTCGCTTACGGCCGCGACGGCACCGTGCTGGAGGCGTTGCGCACCAAACAGGACGACGATCCGGCGTTCTCCGCCGCGTTGCAGCAAATCTCCGAATGGCGCGCCCGCGCCGACTTCACCCCGCCGTTCGAGTTCTTCTCGGGCGTGCTGCATGCCGATCAGGGCCGGAAGAAGTTGCTGGCCCGGCTCGGTCCCGACGCCGCAGACCCGATCGACGACTTTCTTGCCGCCGCGCTCGATTTCGAAAGCGACCACGTTCCCTCCATGGAGGGGTTCCTGCACTGGATTGGAACTGGCCAGACGGAGGTTAAACGCGACCTGGAACAGGCCGGGGGCGCCGTCCGCGTGATGACCGTCCATGGTGCGAAAGGCCTTCAAGCGCCCATCGTGTTCCTTACGGACAACGGGCGCCTGCCAGCACGGCAACTCCAGGATCGCCTTCGGTGGGCAACGACAGACGAGGGCGAAGACGTGATCTTGTGGCCCGCGTTTCAGGACAATGAGGTCGCAATCACGGAGGCGGCAGCCGAGCAACGTCGCCTGGAAATAGAACGCGAGTACCGGAGGCTCCTATACGTCGCCATGACCCGCGCCGAAGACCGGCTGTACATGACCGGATGGTGCGGCAAACGGGATCCCGATGAGATCTGTTGGCATGCGTTGGTGGAAGCAGGACTACGCCGGGCGCCGGACATGACCGAGTTTGACATGCCCGAGGGTCGGGGCTTGCGTCTCGACAACCCGCAGACTGTCCCGCCTTCTGAAGTTGAGACCGTCCTGCCCCTGAGCGTCGGCGTGACTGACCTTCCCACCTGGGCGCACCACCACGCCCCCGAGGAACCGACACCGCCGCGCCCCCTGAGACCCTCGCGCACGGAAGACGAACCCACTGTGGCTTCCCCCCTCAGCGATGACAGCGACCGGTTCAAACGCGGCCGCATCTTGCATTCATTGCTGCAAACCCTGCCCGACCTTCCCTCCGACGCGCGCCCAACAGCCATAGCTGCCTACCTGGCCGAATCGGCGCACGATCTGTCCGCCGCCCAGCAATCGGAAATTGGCGGCGAGGTGCTAGCGGTCCTGAACCATCCAGATTTCGCGCACCTGTTCGGACCGGGCAGTCGAGCCGAGGTGCCCATTGTTGGTGACGTGGGAACGTTCGAGCCTTGCGTCATATCCGGCCAGATGGATCGCCTCCTAGTGACGGACACCACGGTGACCATCGTTGATTTCAAGACGAATCGGCCGCCGCCAAAAGAGGAAACGGGCGTTGCTGAGGTCTATCTGCGCCAGATGGCGGCGTACCGGGCGGCGCTCCGGCAGATTTATCCAGATCACGAAATCCTAACGGTTCTAATGTGGACGGAAGGGCCTCGACTCATGCGCCTAAGTGACGCAATCCTTGATCCCCATGCACCTTGACGCCATGCGACGGCGTGCATAGGGTTGAGACATCAATTTTTACAGAGTAGCTGCGCCGCAACCCCATAATCAGGAAACAATGTGATGCCCAAGCAAGTCAACGACAACTCCTTTGACACCGATGTATTGAATGCCGAAGGCCCCGTATTGGTCGATTTTTGGGCGGAATGGTGCGGCCCGTGCAAACAAATTGCCCCGGCCCTGGATGAATTGGACGCCGAAATGGGCGATCAGGTCACCGTCGCCAAGATCAACATCGACGACAACCCCATGACACCGTCCAAATACGGCGTGCGCGGCATTCCGACGCTAATCTTGTTCAAGGACGGTGAGGTCGCGGCCACCAAGGTCGGTGCCATTCCGCCGAGTGCGTTGAAAAGCTGGGTTTCCGAAAACCTCTAGGGGTTTTTGTTTCTCGACAGATCGTATCTTCACGACTTCTCAAAGCCACCGGCCACTTCCGCGTTGCCCGCCAAGACCGTTCCCGCCAAATAGAGCGATCCACAGATCAGGACCCTTACGGGCCCATCGCCAAGGGCTCGGATTTCTGCCAGCGCAGCTGTAACGTCTGCAGTCGCGTTAGCATCCAGACCCGCGCGCCGGGCTACGTCTGCCAAATTCGTCGCACTCAGGCTGTTCTCCTCACCGGGAATGGCAACCCCCCAGAAGGAAGAAGCGACCGCGCCCAGGGGCAACAAAAAATCCAGCGCATCCTTGGAATTCATCATGCCGCCGATGAGATGCAGTGGACGGTCCGTCCAGTCCGCCCGTGCATGATCCGCGAGCATAGCGCCGGCAGCCGGATTGTGGCCACCATCCAACCAAAGCTCACTACCATCGGACATCATGGCCGCCAAAGGCCCATCGGTTAGGCGCTGCAGGCGGGCGGGCCACACCGTCGTGGTCAATCCCCGGGCGACAGCCGGATCGTCTAGGCGGACCGACGAGAACCGTTCAAACGCGGCCAGGGCCGTGCCCGCGTTCCCGATCTGGTGTTCGCCGGCAAGGTTCGGCAACGGCAGTACGTGCCGTCCCGTGGCGCCTTCAAACACCAGTTGTCCTTCTTCATCACGAACCGTCCAATCACTGCCCTCGCCGTAAACCGGCGCGCGCAGTTCCTCGGCCCGGGCCCGGATCGCCGCGTCCGCTTCCCGTTCCTGCGCAGCCAGGACCAAAGGCACGCCGGGCTTGATAATTCCCGCCTTTTCCCAGGCAATACCCGCGAGTTCATCACCCAGGAACTGACGGTGATCCATGGAAACCGGGGTGATGATTGTGGTCTTCGGTTTCTTGATGACGTTGGTAGCGTCCAAACGGCCGCCAAGGCCTGTCTCGAGAAGCAATACGTCTGCCGGATTCCGGGCGAAGGCCAGATAGGCCGCCGCCGTGGTGATCTCGAAGAAGGTGATCGGCTCACCACCGTTCGCCGCCTCGCATTCCTCCAACTGCACGGCCAGGTCGTGTTCTGGAATCAGCTTGCCGTTGAGGCGGATACGCTCGTGGAAGCGGACCAGGTGGGGAGACGTATAAACATGCACCCTATTCCCCGCGGCCTCGAACATGGCACGCAGGTAGGCCAGCACGGATCCCTTGCCGTTGGTGCCAGCCACGTGAATGGTCGGCGGTAGATAGTCCTCAGGATGATCCAAATTCTCTAACAGGCGCTCTATGCGCCCGAGAGAAAGGTCGATTAATTTAGGGTGAAGGCTCATAAGCCGGTCGAGGATGACGTCACTCCGGGACCAGTCGGCGGTCACGAGGGTGGCTCGCCGTCGATCAAAGCTGCTTCTCCGGTGCTGAGCGCGGCCAAGCCCGCCATGGCGGCCCCAGCATCTGGCAGCGTTTCCGCTTCGCCGATAGCCACCGGATTCATGAGCATGTCGGCAATACGCACTAGGGTATCGCGCAGTTCATGGCGATGTACCACCATGTCCACCATGCCGTGCTCCAACAGATATTCCGCGCGCTGAAACCCCTCGGGTAGGGTTTCCCGAATTGTTTGTTCGATCACGCGTTGGCCGGCGAACCCAATCATAGCGCCAGGTTCCGCGATGGCAATATCACCCAACATGGCAAAGGACGCCGACACGCCGCCCGTGGTAGGGTCCGTGAGAACGACGATGTAGGGAAGCCTCGCGTCGCGTACTTCTTCGACAGCGATGGTAGAACGCGCCAACTGCATGAGGGAATGTATGCCTTCCTGCATGCGTGCGCCGCCGGATGACGAGAAGACGATGAACGGGACGTTTTCCTCAACCGCCCTGCGCGCCCCCGTCAAAAGCCCATCGCCGACGGCGATACCCATGGAGCCACCCATGAAGGCAAAATCTAGCACAGCGATCACCGCGCGCTGGCCGCCAAGGGCGCCCACCGCCACGGTCAGAGCGTCGGACGTATCGTTCTTGGACCGGGCATCTTTGAGCCGATCCGTATACCGCTTGAGGTCCTTGAACTTCAGCGGGTCCACCAAGGCGTCGGGCAACACCATGGTCTCGTATTCACCATCATTGAATATGGACTTAAACCGCCGATGCGCGCCGATCCGCATATGGTGGCCACAGTGCTGGCATACGTGGGCGTTCTTCTCCAACTCGCGGTGAAAAATCATCTGACTGCAGGCGGGGCACTTGTGCCACAAGTTATCTCGGACGTCTCTCTTCTCCACCCCCACAAGCTGGCGCAATTTTGGCCGGATGACGTTTTTTAGCCAGTTCATGTACCTGCGCTCCGCACCCCCTTGGCCAGTTCGCTGACCAAGCTGAGGACCTTGTCAGCCGTGCCAGCTGCCGGTTTATCATTAGCGTCCAGGTTTTCGGCAATGATGTTGACTAGGGCCGAGCCCACCACCGCTGCGTCCGCGATGCCGGCGATCTCGGCGACTTGTTCCGGCGTCTTAATACCAAACCCGACAGCAACGGGCAGATCGGTCACGTTTCGTATGCGCGCCACATGACCGGCAACCGCATCGGTGTTGGCCGAGCGGGTTCCGGTGATCCCGGTGATCGAGACGAAATAAACGAAGCCCGAGGCATTCTGAAGGACCCGGGGCAAACGCTCGTCCGTCGTCGTCGGCGCGGTGAGATAGATGAAATTCATACCGGCCGCGGTGGTGGGCAGACAGAATTCACCCTCTTCCTCCGGGGGCAGGTCGACAACGATGAACCCGTCCACCCCTGCGCCCTTAGCGTCTTCCAGGAACTTATCGACACCGTAGATATAGAAAGGATTGTAGTAGCCCATGAAGATGATGGGCGTGTCGTCATCCTCCTCACGGAAGGCGCGCACGGCATCGAGGGTTTTCGAAAGGGTCATGCCCGCCTTCAGGGCGCGCAGAGAACTGGCCTGGATGGCGGGGCCATCTGCCATGGGATCGCTGAAGGGCACGCCGACCTCGATGAGGTCGGCGCCGGCGGCGGGCAAGCCCTTGAAAATCTCCAGCGCCGTGTCGGGGTCTGGGTCGCCGGCGGTGAGAAACGTCACCAAACCGCTGCGACCTTCTTCCCGCAACGCTTGGAAACGCCGTCCAATTCGCGTTTCCGGCTGGCTCATTCTTCGTTAACTCCCACACCCAGATGCCGAGCGACTGTGAAAATATCCTTGTCGCCGCGCCCACACATATTCATGACCATAATGTGGTCGTTTGACAGGTCCGGGGCGATCTTTGCCACATGGGCCAGGGCATGGCTGGGCTCCAGCGCCGGGATGATACCTTCCATGCGGGTGCACAACTGAAAGGCCTCCAGGGCCTCTTCGTCGGTCACCGAGACGTATTCGGCCCGGCCCGTGTCGCGGAGCCACGAGTGCTCTGGCCCAATGCCCGGATAATCCAGGCCCGCGGAAATGGAATGTCCATCCAGAATTTGCCCATCTTCGGTCTGAAGTAGATAGGTCCGGTTGCCGTGCAGCACACCGGGGCGTCCACCCGTGAGCGAGGCGCAGTGCTGACCGGTTTCAACACCGTGGCCAGCAGCCTCAACGCCGATAATCCTCACGTCCTCATCATCCAGAAAAGGATGGAACAAGCCAATGGCGTTCGACCCCCCGCCGAGGCAGGCCACCAAGGAATCGGGAAGTCGGCCTTCGGCTTCCTGAATTTGATTGCGCACCTCGTTCCCTATGATGCATTGGAAGTCGCGGACCATACTGGGATAGGGGTGCGGGCCAGCCGCCGTGCCGATGATGTAAAAGGTGTCTTCCACGTTGGAGACCCAATCACGAAGCGCCTCGTTCATGGCGTCCTTCAAAGTGCCAGTGCCAGATGTAACTGGTCGCACTTCGGCGCCCAGGAGCTTCATGCGAAACACATTTGGGGCTTGACGCTCCACATCAGTTTCACCCATGTAAACAATACACGGCAGCCCAAAAAGGGCACAGACCGTGGCCGCCGCTACGCCGTGCTGACCGGCGCCGGTTTCCGCAATTATGCGGCGCTTGCCCATACGACGGGCCAGCAGGATCTGACCGATGGTGTTGTTGATCTTGTGCGCGCCCGTGTGGTTGAGCTCGTCACGCTTGAAGTAGATTTTCGCCCCGCCCAGGTGCTCGGTCAGACGAGTCGCCAGGTACAGTGGGCTGGGACGCCCGACATAATGCTTCATGTAATGGTTGAATTCGGCCCAAAAGTCGTCGTCGTCCTTCGCTTCATTCCAGGCTTTATCTACCGCCAAAATAAGGGGCATCAGGGTCTCGGCGACATAGCGCCCACCATAAATCCCAAAGTGGCCGTCATCGTCCACGCCGGCCCTGTAGGTGTTCAATTTGTTCATATCTAGCATCCTCTAGCAGGGCACTAGTTAGGCGCGATCAAGCCTGGAAAAGCAAGAAATTTTGCCCATTGATGGCTGCATTCTGGTGTCGCCAGGACAGCCCACGTTTGCCAAGCTTAGGCTTACCAGAACGGATCGATGATTACGATTTAATCGGTTTCCAACCGCACCATGATATTGTCGGAAGGCAGACCCAAGGAAACGCGGCAGCCCCGAGCGGCTACACCCAGAACACGTGTCACTTTCCAAGGCCCAACGCTGAGAATTTTTGGCGAAAGAAATTCAAACCGTAACATGAATATGCGGAGATTAACGCCTACCGCCTTTAGACTTTCTTCTTTTTCTTGCCCTTCGGTTCCCACCTCGCGTTCTTCGACACACCGGGCTTGGTGAGCCCGAGCTCCGTGGCCTCAAGGCGGCGGATTTCATCGCGTAGGCGCGCGGCTTCCTCAAATTCTAGGTTGGCGGCGGCGGTTTTCATTCTGTCCGTGAGATCGCTGATCACCGCTTGAATATTATGGCCAACCAATTCCATCTCACCGGCAACGCCAGTGTCCACGGTGACATAATCGCCCTCGTAAACGCTGTTGATCACGTCGGCGATGCCTTTCTTGACACTTTGCGGCGTGATGCCGTTGGCCTCGTTGTAGGCCTTTTGTTTGGACCGACGGCGGTTGGTCTCTCCAATGGCGTAGTTCAAGCTTTCCGTCGTCTTATCAGCATACAGGATGACGCGACCCTCCACATTCCGCGCGGCACGACCGATAGTCTGGACGAGACTGGTCTTGGAACGCAGGAAGCCCTCCTTGTCCGCATCCAGAATAGCGACAAGGCCGCACTCGGGGATGTCCAGGCCTTCGCGCAGCAGGTTGATGCCAACTAAGACGTCAAACGCCCCCAGGCGCAAATCGCGTATGATTTCGATCCGCTCCAGCGTTTCGATATCCGAATGCATGTAACGGATCCGGACGCCATGTTCGTGGAGATATTCCGTCAAATCCTCCGCCATGCGCTTCGTCAGCGTGGTCACCAGCGTGCGCATGCCCTTCGCGGCCACATCGCGAACCTCCCTAAGAAGGTCGTCCACCTGGGTCTCCACGGGCCGGATAATGCATTCGGGATCGACTAGGCCGGTAGGCCGTACCACCTGCTCGACGAAAGCACCGCCCGTTCGCTCCAACTCCCACGGCCCTGGGGTCGCCGAAACATAGACTGTATCTGGCCGCATGTTGTCCCATTCCTCAAACTTAAGGGGCCGGTTGTCGACGCAGCTGGGCAGGCGAAAGCCATATTCGGCCAGAGTCGTTTTGCGGTTGAAGTCGCCACGCGACATCCCACCGATCTGGGGCACGGTCACGTGGCTCTCATCCACCATGAGCATAGCGTTCTCGGGCAGGTACTCGAACAAGGTCGGCGGCGGCTCGCCGGGCGCACGGCCCGTGAGGTAACGCGAATAGTTCTCGATGCCGGCACAATGCCCCGTTGTTTCCAGCATCTCGAGATCGAAGGTGGTCCGCTCGTGCACACGCTGCGCTTCCAGGAGCTTGCCTTCGGCCTCCAGTTCCTTAATTCGCGTCTTAAGCTCAGTGCGAATGCCCGGAATTGCCTGAAGGAGCGTGGGGCGCGGCGTCACATAGTGGGAGTTCGGATAGATTGTGATCTTTTCCAGATCGCCTATCTTCTCGCCAGTGAGTGGATCAATCTCCCAGATGTTCTCCAACTCCTCACCGAAGAAACTCATGCGCCAGGCGCGGTCCTCCAGGTGGGAGGGGAAGATTTCCACTACGTCGCCGCGGACACGAAAGGCGCCACGGTAGAAATTCTGGTCATTGCGCTGGTATTGCAACGCCACCAATTTCTGCTTGAGTTCCCGCTCATCGAACATGTCCCCTTTGGACAGACGAATGATCATCTCCGAATAGGTTTCAACGGCGCCGATGCCGTAGATGCAGCTCACGGACGCCACGATGATCACATCGGAACGCTCCATCAACGCCCGCGTCGCCGCATGACGCATGCGGTCGATCTGTTCGTTCACGGAGGCATCTTTCTCGATGTAGGTGTCGGAACGTGGGACATAGGCTTCCGGCTGGTAATAATCGTAATAAGAGACGAAATACTCCACGGCGTTATCAGGAAAGAATTCTTTCATCTCGCCATAGAGCTGGGCTGCCAGCGTCTTATTGGGCGCCAACACCAAGGTGGGCCGCTGAATATTCTGGATCACGTGCGCCATGGTGAAAGTCTTGCCGGACCCGGTCACCCCCAATAAAACCTGATCGGTTTCGCCGGCCTGGATGGCTTCGGTCAGGTCTTCGATAGCTTGCGGCTGATCGCCCGCGGGTTTGAACGGACTGGCCAGCTTGAACGTCCTTTCGTCTTCCACCGGCAAGCGTTTCGACGGCATGAATAAAGGAAGGTCCTCGCTGGCGTTTGCTGTCTCCATGGTCGATATATAAGTCCGTCACCCGAGGTTTGGCGAGTCCTTGATGTAAGCAAAAGTCCGTTCATGCCCATATGCGAATGGTTAACGATTCGAAGGCAAGGGATCAACACCTTGGCGGACGTCAGAAAGGCCATGACCATCGGCTCCAATCACGTTGCCCTCGAGGTGGGAAATTTTGATGAAGTCGCTGAACTCCTCAGCGCGTTCCTGGATTGCGAACTCTGCGTCGAATTCGAGAAGATGGCCTTAATTGATCTGGGCGACCAATTCATCGCCCTTCAATCAGGTGGCCCAAGGCATGGGCACTGATCACCTGACAAAGAACTAACAGACAACGACATGCCGCCTGATTGAGCCGAACCGCGTTGCATGTCATAAGAAAGGGCATGTTCAGACTACTTAAGTCGAACTGGGGTTTGGTGTGTGCGATCGTCCTGGCTGCGGCGTTCTTGGCCGAATGGGCCTTACGTCTATTGGCGCCGCAACCGCTTATCCACACGCTGGTTCGACATGACCCCTTGCTCGGCGCACGCGGCGTCCCCTTCGGACAGGCCTCAATTGTCCGGCCAGACGGCGGACGGCACACCGTCCGCCTGAACGGCATGGGATTCCGGATGCGTGAGGAGCTGAGCCGGTCGAACGATCGACATCGCATCTTAGTTTACGGCGGTGGCGCGATATTTTCCGCGCACCTTCCCATTCATCAAACGGTATTCGGATTACTGAAAAACGCCATCGAGGCCAAAACCCGAAGCGTCCAATTGGTGAACGCCGCAATTTCTGGTCACAGCATCCAAAGTACGCGATTGCTGATGATGGAGCAGATCCCGGATCTGCAACCGCGGGCGCTCGTCTATGTTTTCGACGCCGGAACCTTTGCCCGGACGCTCGTATCAAGCGACCGATCCGCTGTCGGCGAGTTGCGGTTCGACAAGAACGGCCATCCAATCCTCGTCGATCCGTCACGGTCCCCGCAGTTCGAATATTTTGAACGGGTTCTGGAGAGCCTGGATTGGTTACATCGACATTCCCAGCTGACGACCCTGATTATCACCCGCGCTGGCCAGCTCATCGATTGGGCGCGAGCGCTGCTTGGCGAAGATACGGCTGAAATTCGGCTCGCGGAGTTGCCGCGAATGGCAGGCGAAAGCGCCGACATTAAGGAAACCATGTACCTCTCGGAATTGCATTTCCTGCGCATGGCCAGGATCGCCAACGCGTCTACCGTGCCACTTCTTGTGGCATGGTTGCCGGCACCGCAGGAACTCGTCGCCGGATCAGAAAGTTCATCGATGGTTGAGATCCTTCAATCCTATCGGCAGATGCTCAGGCGATTGGCGAACGGACACGAGAACTTCACCTTCTGGGATTCCGTTGTCGCCGCGCGCGTGCCTCCAGACAGCAATCGACTGTTCGAGAGCCGAGGGTTCGGGGCCGGCAAGCTGAACGCAGATGGGTCACGTTGGTTCGCAAACTTGGCGGCACCTGCGATCATTGCGTTTCTGCATTCAGCAACTGACGGCACCCGCTGAAGGCGGCAACCGAACGCCCCGAAGACCAGAATCCCAGCACGCGGGTATCGATTGCCAGTTGTCCTATCGATCCGTCAGGCGTAGATTGCGCAAGCCGGTTCGTTGCCGTGCGCGCCGAGTTTTTTTTGCAGCACACATTTTCATGGAACAAGCCTCATGGGATTCATTGCCGAACGCCTAAGCGCCATCAAACCCTCACCCACCATTGCCGTCAGCCAGAAAGCTCGCGACCTGGAAGCCGCCGGAGAAGATGTTATCGGTCTCGGTGCCGGTGAGCCGGATTTTGACACGCCCATCCACATCATCGAAGCGGCGAAGGCGGCCCTGGATGCGGGCATGACCCGATACACAGCGGTAAACGGCATCCCCGAGCTTCTAGACGCCATTTCGGCCAAGTTCGAGCGTGACAACCACCTTACCTACGGCCGCAACCAGATCCATGTAAGCTGCGGCGGCAAACCCGTGATCTTCAACGCCATGATGGCAACCATCAATATGGGCGACGAGGTGGTCATCCCCGCGCCCTACTGGGTCAGCTATCCGGATATCGTGGTCATGTTCGGCGGGAAGCCGGTGATTGTCGATTGCCCCGCGGAAGGTGGCTTCAAAATCACCCCGGCGCAATTGGAAGCGGCGATCACGCCAAACACCAAATGGTTGTTGCTGAATTCACCATCGAACCCCACGGGCGGGGCCTATTCGGAAGCAGAACTGCGAGCCCTAGCAGATGTGCTGGTCAAACACCCCCAGGTATGGGTGTTCACGGACGACATTTATGAGCACCTCGTTTACGACGACTTCCAGTTCAAGACCATCGCCCAAGTGGCGCCGGAGCTTTACGACCGGACGTTGACCATGAACGGAATGTCGAAGGCCTATTGCATGACCGGCTGGCGAGTCGGCTTCGCCGGCGGGCCCGAGGAAATCATCAAACCCATGACCAAGGTGCAATCCCAATCGATCACGCACACGGCAGCCGTCAGCCAGGCAGCCGCCATCGCCGCGCTGAACGGCCCCCAGGGTTTCATCCAAGAGAATAATGCTGTGTTCAAGGAGCGCCGTGACCTAGTGGTCAGCATGCTCAATCAGGCTAATGGCATTTCCTGCGCAACGCCGGAGGGCGCATTTTATGTCTATCCTTCCGTCGCGGGGGCCCTGGGCAAGACGACACCAGACGGTAAAATTATTGAGACCGACGAAGATTTCGTCACCGCACTCCTGGAAGGGGAGGGCGTAGCAGGCGTGCACGGTGCGGCCTTCGGTTTGTCGCCACATTTTCGGATCAGCTACGCCACGGCAACAGACCTCTTGGAGGATGCATGCTCGCGTATCCAGAGGTTCTGTGCGTCTCTCCGCTAAGGCTTAATTCCCAGCGTTAGAATCCATCAGGAGATCGATCCGAACCGACCTCAGTTGTTAGAAAAGACGGCGACATCTTGGCTCTGAACTTGACTTCCGGATTCCTGGGGCTAGTGGCGAGGGCCATAATCATTAACCCATTTTTCCAGTGACCAAAGGCGGTGAGGTTCGCTGTAGGCGCTCCTGCATATAGGAAGCCGCGCGCCTGATCGGCAAACGTGAAAACATTATGCAGTTTGGAGGAAAAATATTGGAAGCCTGAGCCAACTTCTTGAGTTGAGCAATGTATATTTTTTGATCCCTGCCGTGCAATAAGTACTTTATTAAATCTTGGAAGATGAGTGTGGCTTAGTGATCACAAAACATATAGGCCATCGTGAAATTCCTCTAGCGAGAGTATCTATTTGTATTATTAAATTTTCAAATTTTAGACTGAGCTTGTGGCAATGGATTATTTTGTATTTAAAATAATCTCAGCATGAAAGTAATAGGGAAGATTAATGACTGATATTTTACGTGAACCACTAACGGGTCCCTCAGTTTGGCATGGAAACCAATTTACCCAGGATCTTAGTTGGGTTCATGAGTTATCGGAGAT
>CAJWVP010000036.1 GCA_913048145.1 uncultured Rhodospirillaceae bacterium | reverse complement strand
GAACTCGAGCCAATCATACCAGGCAGCGCCAGAATGGTCCCAGCAATTTCAGCGCCGAAATTCGGATGCAGGGGCTGGGTGATCAACCCGTTGGCCGGATCAACCCCACCCCAGAAACTTATTGGTTGCGAAAGCCTCAACACGCAACCTTGGGCTGCGCCATCAATCAGAACCCGGGCGCACACGTCTATCGCCATACCGCGTCCGCGCGTTCAACCCGTCCGGCAATGGCGGAGCAAACGCAGTCCTCCAGCGACCCGAACACCACATCATAACCGGTGTTGGGTGTCGCATAATGGGCGAACTTCCCGGAATTGGTCATCAAGACCCCGCCTAGATCCTTGAGGATCGGCGTCACCACCACGCACGTATCAACAATAAATTCGACACCTTGGGCTTCCAACTGGGCTCTGGTGCCGTCCTCATCGATAGCATCCATGGTGTGCCGCCCGGTGCAGATGTAGACTGGAATCTGGAAGGCACGGCCGCCTGCCAAGGCCGCTAGTCGGCGTGTCTCGGCCTCCGAAAAATGCGGACTTCCGAGCGCCAGACAATCCAAACGCGCAGCCCGAGTATTGCTGAGGCTGTCGCGCGCAGCACGAATGTCTGCGGCGGTGATAGTTATGACCTCCACAGGCAGTTGGTCGCTCAGGACCGCGGCAACATCGGGCGCCTCCGGGGTTCTGCCGGCGACGTGAAACAGGCCGACGGCTCCCTTCGACGCAGCGGCGGCCCCCAGAGCCTTGAGATTATCCTCGCTGATGTCGGTCGGCAGGCCGTCGATAACTGCGACCGACGTGCCCGCTTCAGCGCCCAGGATTGCGCCCAGAGCCGGATAAAGGGCGTCCATGGCCTTGAGGCGCGGACTGAGGCCAGTAACGTCGAGGATCATGTTAGCCCGCCGGCCCTCGTCGCGATGCAGGCCCACGAACGGCGCGCGACCGGCAACGGCGCAGCAGATGTCCAGGAGATCTCCATAACGTTCCGTCCGCGCACCCAGGACCGAATTGACGAAGGCCACGGCGTTGCTCTCGCCCCAAGCCACCTGTTCGCCCCGGCCCGGCCGATGGCCCGCCTGGTAGGGTGCGCAAGTCCAACTGGGTTGGCACCCCAGATCCAGGTAGGCATCCATTTGGCGGCGTGCCATCGCCTTGAAATGCGCGTCGGCACGCACCCGCTCCTCGTTGCCAAGATCCAGTGCGCCCACGTTCATCGTTGATGGTACGGATACGGTCGCACCCCGCCCGCGCAGCGTCTCTACGAACCTGACCCCGCCGTCTCCGTGATAGAGACAGCCATCGATGTGGGCAGATACGATGGGGACCATCCGTTCGGCGCCCAAGAACTCCGCCGCGCGGACTACCAAGCGCATGGCCATGGCTCGGCCCGGCGCCGTGTCGTCGTTCAGCCAAGTGCGTTCAACGTCTGAGAGTTTAAGGCTCATGGGAAGAATTTAGACAATTCTTCCGGGGGAGGCATCCTCGGATGGTCAATCCGGCTCTTTCTGATCCTCACGGGTCTGTCCGGTTTCTGGGAATATCCACATGGCGAAAACCATGAATACGCTTAATCCAATGACAATCCAGGAGAGTTGCACATTGCCCTGATCTGCCTCCCAAATATACATGAGCACACCGACCACCAGGACTACGATGGAAAGGCCTACCTTGATATTCGTGGGCATACCTTGGCCTACTCAGCCGCCATGGGATGCGCGGCGGCCTCCAGAGGGCCCTTGGGCTGGTCCTTCAGATCCGTTTTCAGGTGTGTCGCCGAATAGCCATTCAACAAATGCCCAAAAAGGCCGCGGTCCAGGTCGGACGTACCGAACAGCCAATCGGCAATGGGGAAGGTGAGGTTCATGTTCACTTCCATCATCAGCTTGCTGTTGTGATGCGCCGTATGATGTCGGCGCAGCGTATTCACCAACGGGCAATGGCGTACGAAAGCGTTTTCATCGACATGACAACAGAAGTGCATAAACTCATACACTAGGTACATGCCCGTGGTAGTCGACATGATCAACCAACCCACGTTTGGCGAAACCATAAAGCCGCCGATCAACCCAGCCGGCATGGACATGAGGATGAACACCACCATGGCATAGGGCGGAAACACGGTGACGCGCCAATCCGTGTGGTCGCGGAACCGCATTTCGGAATCCGTGAAGAACCGGTGATGGTTCAGGGTGTGGCGTTGATAGATAGCGCTGAGGCCCCTGTTGTTGATATGGTGGTGCATGACCTCTTTGTGCAGGAACCACTCAAAGATATTGCACAAGAAAATTACAATTGGAATGGTCAGCCATTCCCACCACAGCACCTGCCCCATGTGCTGGGCGTAGATGTAGAGCGCTGTGCCGCCAATCACATAGATCACCGCGATATGCACATATCCATTGTACCAGCCGGCAATCCGGGCGCGGTAATCTTGACGGAAATTCAATTGCTTATCGGCCATCATGGCATTGCCCCCATCCGGCGTTTCAGAGTTTCTGGGTGTTTTCGGCGGCATCCGCATACAACACGTCACGTATCGCCTGTGTAGCACGGCCGTGGAACGCAACCGCGTCTTCATCCAAGTCGCCACCGGGGATCGGCGTGAGTTCGAAATTGCCGAAGGTATCCTGACCACGTACCAGGGCCGCACTGTCCCAACTCCCGACAATCTGTTCGGTATCCGGCGGCAGGAAATGCATGGAAATGCCGATCCGACGGTCCGGCCCGTTGTTGGCGTCAGAGGCATGGGCCAAGCGGTAGTTGTGGATCGACATCTCGCCCGCGCGCAAAGGCATGTGGCGCGCGTTCGCCTCATCCAATGGAGCGGAAATTTCCTGGCCGCGGGTCAGCAGGTTGTTGGCGTCGTAGCGATCCTCATGATCCATAACGTCACCCCGGTGCGTGCCCGGCATTACCCGCATGCACCCGTTTCCCACGCCAGCCGGCGACAGTGCGAGCCAAGCAGTGATGACGCTGTCGCTCGATAGCCCCCAATACCGCGTATCCTGGTGCCAAGACACGAAGCTTTGCGAACCGGCCTCCTTTATCCAGAACAGAGTGTTCCAGCACATGATATCCGGTCCGATGAGATCCTCGATAGGATCGAGAATTCGCGGGTCTCGGATCAAATCATCGAGCCATTTGAACAGAAGGTGCGATTTGTTGCGCTGCGCCGGTTCCAGCTTCCCGCCCTGGGCCGCCTCGAAGGCCTCAAGCTTTGAGCGCAGCGCATCAACCTCATCGGCACCCAAAACGGGAATAGGGCAGATATACCCTTCCCTTTCGTAGCGGTTTTTCTGTTCAACACTTAACATTCGAACCCCTCTCCATGCCGCTCTGATCATAGTACAATCAGTCTAACACGTTCATGTCTCCCATGCGCCTTTGCCCAGATGGTGCGCATAGGCCGCAGCCGTCTCCACACCCCCTTGGTTGATAGGCATCGCTTTGGCCTGCTCACGCTGTCGCAGTCGATGCGCATATTCGTGTGGCATCATGCCATGGGCATCGGTAACCCCCAGTTCCATGGCGGCATGCGCCGGCCAGTCCGCATGCCACAAGAGTTCCCGCGCCAGTGCGACCATATCAGCCTTGCCAGCCTGAAGGATATCCTCCGCCTGGCGCGGTTCGGTGATCAGACCGACGGCAATGGTTGGCAATCCAGCGTCGCGGCGAACTCGATCGGAGAACGCGACCTGAAACCCTGGCACCCGAGGGACAAGGGGCATATCTGAATCGCCCGTGATACCCCCCGATGAGCAATCGATAAGACTGATGTCCCGATCCTTCAGCGCCTTCGCAAAAGCTACCGAATCATCAAGGTCCCAAGCGCCGCCCTCACCGTCAACGCATGAGATGCGATAGAACACGGGCAGGTCGTTGGGCCAGGCGTCACGAACGACCTCCGCGACCTCAAGGGGGAATCGCATGCGTGCCTCGCGATCGCCGCCATAAGCATCTTGGCGTTGGTTGCTGACGGGCGATAGAAAACTATGCAGGAGATAGCCGTGAGCCCCATGGACCTCACAGATTTGGTACCCGGCATCCATGCTGCGCCGCGCCGCCTCCCGGAACTTCTCCAGGATCCGTCGAATGTCGTCACGATCCATCTCCTTCGGCGGATAGAAGCGTTTTTCGGCGTTGATGGGGCTAGGGGCCAAGGGCTGCCAGGGTGCCATGCCGTTCGCCGCATCCGCATCGGTCAATGGCGCAAAATCCATGATCGCCGTATGGCACGCCGCCTTGCGCCCGGAATGTCCAATTTGGATCGCCGGCACCGAACCCTGTTCGCGCACGAAATCGGTGATCCGGCGATACTGTGGAATGTGGCGATCGTCCCAGATACCGGCACAGGCATAGGTCTTGCGGCCAATATCTTCGACGGCGGTTTCCTCGCCGAATACTATGCCAGCGCCTCCGACCGCCATTCGCCCCACATGGACCATCTGCCAATCGGTCGGCCCTCCATCCACAGAATGGTATTGGCACATGGGCGAGGCAACGACCCGATTTCGAACCGTCAATCCGCGAAAGGTGATGGGTTTAAAAAGCTTCGGTGATTGCGTGTCGACGGACATGTGGAACGCCTCCCTGCCTCTTGCTAATAACGATAGGCCGCCGACCCATAACGGTAAATTTATGAATGTTTCAAAATATTCCAATCCCCGCGCAGGCATTTCGCCTTATGTGGTCATGAGCAGAACCGTTACCGGATTTGACCCGCCCCGCCGAACCAGCTTCCGATACCAATGCGTCTGCGCCATAACATGCGGAGGACGCCATCTGGGATGGTCGCAATGACAATATCTAAACTGGATTGTCGAAATTGGACGCCGAAATACCCGGGGTCATTGCCATCATTTACGAATTTGTGGTCTGCAGTTAATCGGCCTTAGCAGCCGTGTAGCCGTATTCCCGAGCCGCGCCTTCGGCGCTAATCAATCCGTTCCTGAGGTCCGACGACACGAGATCCTGCGCCCGCGCATGAGGATCGCCATGTCCGGCGCCACCGGGCGTGTGAATGACCAGCCGCTCGCCGCCGGCCACGTGTTGGGTTCCCTTGCCGCGAAGCTGCGCGCCAGAGGCTAATCTTAAAGAACCCGCGTCCCCGTTTAAGCCGCCGTCGCGGCCGCGAGGCGGATAATCGATGCGATCAAATGCCGCAAGGAGTTCCAGATCGGCGTCGATAGCCGATTCCACCTCGATCACCTGACCAAGGCCGCCCCGTTGCGCGCCAGCGCCGCCCGAATCGGTTCGATACTCCTTCCGCCACACCACGATAGGGGCCACAGACTCATTGATTTCGACCGGCGTGCCCCGAACGCCGGATGGATAGGCCGTGGCCGACAAGCCGTCCTTGCTGGGCCGGGCGCCCGTTCCCCCATTGGTGACCGCGGTTATACAGAAGATGCTGGCATCGTTGCTCCCACGATCCGTTTCGCCTCGGAACGTGAGGTTCCAGAGACACCCCGCGCCTTCCGCAGGAATGCGTTCGGGAACGGCCTGGGCCAGGCAGCCAAACACGGTGTCCGGTAACATCTGGCCGATAACGTGCCGCGAACACACGGCTGCCGGATAGGGCGCGTTCAGGATCGACCCCTCCGGGGCACGAACCGTAAACGGTGCCAAGGACCCAGCATTGTTCGGCACGTCGGGAGAGACAATGCAACTCAGGCCAAAGCAGGTATACGCGATGGTATAAGCATGAGGCACGTTGACCCCATAGCGCGATTGCGGAGACGTGCCGTCGTAATCCACGGAGATGCCGTCGTCCGAAATCGTCACTTCCGCGACCAACTGAAGCGGTTTGTCATAGCCATCAATGGTCATAGAGCTTCGAAAGTTGCCTTTCGGCAGCTTAGCGACTTCCGCCATGACGGCGTCATAGGAATTCTGGCAAACATAGTCGGCCAAGGCATCGAGGCCCTCAAGACCGAACTCATCCATCATCTCCACCAGCCGGCAGCAACCGATATCGTTGCACGCGGCTAAGGAATAGACATCACCTTCGGTTTCTACCGGCTGGCGTGTGTTCTGCCGAACCATGGCCAGGAGGGTCTCATTCATTTGACCCCGGTCCGCCAGCTTAAGCATGGGGATGTAAATCCCCTCCATGTGAACGTCCGTTCCGTCTGTCCCGGTCCCCAGCCCGCCAATATCCGTGATGTGCGAGGTGCACGAGAACAAGGCTACTAACCGGCCGTCCTTGAAGCACGGCGTCGTCAATACAAAGTCGTTGAGATGGCCAGTCCCAAGCCAGGGGTCGTTGGTGATATAGATATCCCCTTCGTTCATAGTTTCCAGTGGGAAATGGCGGATGAAGTGCTTCACCGCTTCGGCCATGGAATTGACGTGACCCGGTGTGCCCGTGACGGCCTGGGCAATCATGCGGCCTTGCAGATCGAATACACCGGCGGACAAGTCCCCGCATTCGCGGACGATGGGGCTGAAGGCCGTTCGCAACAAGGTCTGGGCCTGCTCCTCAAC
This sequence comes from uncultured Rhodospirillaceae bacterium, assembly GCA_913048145.1. Lineage (GTDB taxonomy): Bacteria > Pseudomonadota > Alphaproteobacteria > Rhodospirillales > Casp-alpha2 > UBA3470. The sequence continues at coordinate 6,957 of CAJWVP010000036.1, read as the reverse complement.
GACGGATATGAGGCGGTTCCACATGATCTGCATCTGAATCTTTTCAAAGGCCTGGGTCATGAAGTGCGCTCCCGGTTTCGTTCGACGATTATAAACCCGTTCGCCGCGATCCGGGCATCAAAATTCTTTGGGACAAAAGTGGAGGTCTCGTTTTCGGCGATCACCGCCGGGCCGGTAATCGCGTCCCCCGGGACTAAGTCAGGCCGCCAATGCAGGGGCACGTCCCTTATCTGACCGGACGCCGGGTCAAAGATGGCCCGCGACCCGGCCACCTGCGCATCACGGCTGTCCGCAGGTTCGATTGATATCGTTTCAGATGGCGCCGACGCCGTCGTCAAGGTCAACGCCCAAGTCAGCGCCTCAACTTCTGCATTGGGTAGCGTTCGTTGGTAGAAGCGTTCATAAGTCGCGTCGAAGGAAGCCTGAACAAGGTCCGCATCGTCATCCGTCAGTGGCCGTGTTGGTAAGTTAACAGCAATCTCGTGACCCTGGCCCAGATAGCGCATGTACGCCAGCCGATGCTCGGTGACCGCGCTGCCTGGCGCGCCGGCCTCGACCACGGCTTTGGCTTCGTCATACATCTCATGGAAGATGGCATTGACGAATTCCGGGTCGTACTGCCGAAGCCGCATATTGCGGCTGCGCACCACCTCATAGGCAACGGGCGCACGCAGAAATCCGACCGCCGACCCTACCCCCGCATGCGTCGGCACGATGATCCGCTCAACAGACAACTTCTCCGCCAATCGGCCCGCGTGCAGTGGCGCAGCGCCACCGAATGCAATCAGGGTATAGTCGCTGGCTGCTTTGCCCTGTTCCACCGCGTGGACGCGCGCCGCGTTGGCCATGGTCTCATCAACCATTTCGGTCACGCCGTAGGCCGCCATTTGCGATGACAAATCCAGCTTCTTGCCAATATCGGCCGACAGCACTGCTTCGGCGCGATCGGGCGATAGAGGAACCTGTCCGCCGGCGAAACGGCCCGGATCGATCCGACCGAGATGAATATCGGCGTCCGTTATGGTGGGCTGTTCACCGCCGCGTCCATAGGCGGCCGGTCCTGGGTCCGCGCCGGCGCTGTCTGGACCGATGGTAATCTGATTGAGGGCGTCGACACGGGCAATGGAACCACCGCCGGCCCCAACCTCCACCATCTCAATGACGGGAATACGCAAGGGCAGCCCACTCCCCTTCCGAAACCGTGCCTGACGATCGACCTCGAACTCGCGCGCGCGCTGTGCGGCGAAGTCGTCGATGAGGCAAATTTTCGCCGTCGTACCGCCCATGTCGAAAGATATAGCCTTCTTCAGGTCTAATTCCGCCGCGATGCCGGTGGCCAGGATCGCACCACCGGCCGGGCCGGATTCAACCAATCGGATCGGGAACCGCGCAGCCGTCTCCAGAGTTGTCAGGCCGCCGCCCGACGTCATCAACAACACGGGGCTGACAATTCCTATTTTTGACAACCGAGTCTCCAGATTGTTCAAATAGCACGCTATCAATGGGCGCACGTAGGCATTAGCCGTCGCCGTGGTCAGGCGCTCAAATTCACGAATCTCGGGACAGACTTCAGACGACAAGGTGATCGACAGGTCGGGCCGGGCAGCCTCGATGATTTCCCGGGCCCGCTGTTCGTGCGCTGGGTTGGCGTAACCGTGGAGAAATCCGATTGCGATGCTCTCGACACCCACTCGGTCCAGTTCGGGAAGCAGCGCCTTTACCGCGTCTTCGTCGAGATCCAACAAAATGCGGCCGTGGACGTCGACCCGCTCTGGCACGGTGAAGCGGCGGTGGCGGGGCACCAATGGCGTCGGCTTGTCTATGAAGATGTCATATTGATTGAAGCGGCTCTCATAACCGATCTCGAGGACGTCGCGGAACCCGTCCGTCGTAATCAACGCCACATTGGCCCCCTTACGTTCTATGATCGCATTGGTCGCCAAGGTCGTGCCGTGCAACAACATACCGATGTCGCCCGGTGCCGTACCGGCCTTGGCAAGCACCTCCTCAATACCGTTCAATACGCCGTCTTCAGGGGCGGCCGGTGTTGTCAGGACCTTCGAGGTGTTCAGTTCCCCGTCCTGTTCCAAAACGACGTCGGTGAAGGTGCCGCCGATATCGATGGCCAATCGCTGTGAAATCGAACCGGTCATCGTCGTGACTTAAATCCCATGGGGGACGCGGTGGTCTGACGCTGCGAGCTTACCCTTTAGCCGCGCAAAAAGGCCTTCCAACTCGGCATGATCATCGCTGTCCATAGCCGGGCCGGGCGCGCGCGCAGCGGGGCACGAAAGAGCGCCACGACGGCGCAAGGTTTCCTTCCGCAGTGCCAGGCCAAAGCCGAATTGTTGTTCGTGGCGGATCAGCGGCAAATAGATGTCAAATAGGTCTTCAGCCGCGTCGGCCTTGCCCTCACGGTACAGGTTGTACACATCGACCAGCATGCCTGGAAACGAAAACCCGGTCATGATGCCGTCGGCGCCGCGTCGCATTTCTTGGGGCACATACAATCCACCATTCCCAACCAAGATACTCACCCGCCTAACACCTTCGGTTTCCGGCGCACGGCGCACCTGCGTGAGCTTCCGATGGCCGGGGCAGTCCTCATGCTTGAACATGACAATGTTGTCGTAGGTATCAATTAAGAAATTGATCGCCGTAACGGAGAAATAAACGGTCGTGGTGTTCGGGTAATCCTGCAAACAGACCGGTGTTCCCGCGTCTAGTTTCGTCATCAACTTGTTGAAATAGGAAAAGATCTGGTCGTCAGTTTTCAGACCGGGAATTCCGGCGATCATCACACCATCCGCGCCCGCATCCATGGACGCCTTCGAGAGGGAAACCAGGTTGTCGATGCCGGGGTTGCTGACCCCGACGACTACCGGAACCCGTCCGTCCACGCGCGCCAGATAGCGGTTCAACAGCGCGGTTTGTTCGCTGTCCGTCAATTTCGGTGCCTCCCCCATAACACCCAGCACGGTCATCCCGTGGACCCCCTCCTCCAGATAAAAATCAACAAGCGAGTCAACGGAAGCCATGTCCACCTGGCCGGTTTCCGTGAAAGGCGTGGCAGCAATCACATAGACACCGTGTGCCGCTTCATCAAACTTCTGCATGTCCTTCACCCTGTCTTAGCCCGGCAAGCGCAACGTCGACGATCATTTACACAGACGCTGATTCTGTCAAAACCGTCTCGTCGGTATTGGCGGCGCTACTTTACAAACTTGCGGAACTCGGGCTTCCGTTTTTCCATAAATGCTTTCACCCCTTCCCGGGATTCATCCGTATCATAGTACAGCGCCAGCGCCTGCATGCCCATGGACGAGATGCCGCGTAGGTTCTCCGTCGCCGCGTTGAACGACCGCTTGGCGATGGCGATGGCCGTGGGGCTGCGCTCGAGGATTTCGGCGCACCACCGATCCACTTCCGCGTCCAGCTCATCGGCCGATACGACCGTGTTCGCCAATCCCATCTCAACCGCCTGTTCCGCAGTATAGCGCCGACACAGATACCAAATCTCGCGAGCCTTCTTCTCACCCACCACTTGCGCCAAATAGGCGGTGCCAAACCCCGGGTCCACGGACCCTACCTTCGGCCCCACCTGGCCAAACTGCGCAGTGTCGGCGGCAATGGTCAGGTCGCATATGACCGCCAACACGTTGCCGCCGCCGATGGCGTAGCCCTGAACCCGGGCAATCACCGGCTTTGGCACGTCGCGGATCACGCTTTGAAGTTCTTCCACCGGCAGACCTACGGTACCCCGCCCGTCATAGGACCCTTCGTGGGCCGACTGATCGCCGCCGGTACAGAAGGCACGATCACCAGCCCCGGTGAAGACGATAACGCCAATGTCCTTGTTCCAACCAGCCCGGTTAAAGGCATGGATCAGCTCTTCGCAGGTCTGACCGCGAAAGGCGTTCATTTTCTCCGGTCGGTTGATGGTGATGGTCGCAACACCATCGGCCTCGGCGTAGACGATATCTTGGTATTCCATGGCTCGCTCCTATCCGTTCATAGTAAGACCGCCGGAGACGCTCAGCACCTGTCCGGTGATATAGGCGGCATCGTCGCTGGCCAAGAACACAATCGCGCCGGACAGGTCGTCCGGCTGGCCCAGGCGCCCCATGGGGACAGCGCGTCGGAAGGCTTCGGCCAATTTTTCCGGGTTTCCCGCTTCCGCCATGAAGTTTTCCAATAGAGCCGTTTCCGTCGGCCCTGGACACACAACGTTTACGGTAATCCCCTGTCGCGCGTGTTCTCGCGCCAGTGTCTTGGAAAGGCCAATAATACCGGCCTTGCAGGCCGCATAGACCGATTCTCCCGATGAACCCACCCGCGCCGCGTCGGACGCGACGTTGACAATACGCCCACGCCCGCGTTCGCACATGCCTGGAAGGACGGCATGGTGGGTATGCAGCACACCGCGAAGGTTGATGGCGATGATTTGCTCCCACAACTCGGGTTCCGTTTTCAGGAAGGGTCGGAAAACATCCCATCCGGCGTTGTTGACCAGAACATCGACGAGGCCCAGTTGGGCCTCCGTTTCCGCGACAGCCGCACCCACGGTATCGTAGTCGGTAATGTCGCACCTGATCGCGGCCGCTTGGCCGCCAGCGTCGCGGATGCCGGCGGCTACGTTCTCGGCGGCTTCCGTGTCGATATCCCAAACCGCAACATGGGCCCCCGCTTCGCCAAACCGCACCGCCACGGCAGCCCCAATCCCGTTTCCACCACCCGTAACGATAACGGATTTTTCAGACAATCCACGCATGACACGCTCCCATTTTTCATCCGATCGCTTGCTGCGGTTATGACACCCCCCCTAGCCCGGCTCAAGTACTCGCCCGGACGGCTTATTTCAAATGGGGCGACGCGACTATCGCCCAGAAATTTCGTTGACCCGGGGCAAACCTTTACAGACTATCCCCGTCATTATTTTTCAAATTCAGGAGTTCAAAGTGTCGAAAGAAGTGCCCGAAGAATATTTCGCCGATGTCATTTCAAACGTTTCTCATGCAAATGGCGTTTTCCGACTCACCTTCGGCCAGCAGGATGTGGACAATCAGGTGCGGCCTGTGGTTCGGGTGCTCATCCCCGCGAACCAATTGCAGAACGCCGTACGCAGCATCACGGGCGCCGCGAATGAAATTCGTGAGAAAGTTCAGGCTCAGATGAACGACGGCTCAGAAGATAACGATCCAGCCGCGGGCTAGAGCCGACCGCTAAGGAGAAATCCGTGTCAAAACGCGGCAAAAAATAAGTCCGACCCGATCAGCGCTCCTGGATGGCGCTCCCCATCGAATAGCGGATGGGGTCAATCACGTATTGTAAAACGGTGCGCTGGCCCGTGTGAATACTGGCCATCACCTGCATGCCGGGAAAAAGTTTATATTTGAGCTTGCCACTTTCGAAGTAGCTTTTCTCGGTCTCAATGCGGACCTTGTAGAACGGCTGGCCTTCCGGTGACAACAACGTGTCCGGGCTAACATTGACCACATTGCCATCAAGACCGCCAAATCGCATGGCGTCGGCGGACGCCAACTTGATAACCGCCAACTGTCCCGGTGCCACGTATCCGATATCCTGGGTCGGCAACTTTGCCTCAATTATCAGTCGGTCGCCGGCCGGAACAATGTCGGCAATGGGATCGCCGGGCCGAAGCACGCCGCCCACAGTGAAGACGTGCAGGGTCTTGATGACGCCGGCCATGGGGGAATGCACATTTGTGCGTTTCAGACTAGCCTCGAACTTCTTCACCCGCGCGGCTAATTCGGCCCGGTTCAGACGAGTTTCGTCCAAGGCGGTCTGATTGTCTTCATCGAATGCGTTCTTAATATTGTCCAATTCCGCGCGGGCCTCGCCGAGCGCCAGCTTCGCGCGCTGTAGAGACGCCCTGTCGGTCTCTATGGATCCGCGCAATTTCCGAGATTCTTTCAGCAAATCAAGATGTTGAAAGCGATTAGTCAGACTGTCTTTCAGCAATTCATCACTGATCCTGATTTGCTCATTGACCAGTTTGAGTCCCGCTTGCGATACGCGAATGCGGGTGTTGATTTCCGTGATCTCCTGTTTGCGCTGCGCCACGGCTTGTTTCTGGCGCAGAACCTCGCCGGCGTGCCGCCGGCGGCGCACATTGAACCGGGTGCGGGCTTGGCGGACCAATTCTGGATAAGATTCCATCAAGGTGCTCGGAAAATTGGGTCGGGCGGCATCAGTCGTCAACGCTTCCAAACGCGCCTGATCGACAGTGAGAGACCGGAGCCGAACCTGTAGTTCCGCCACATCCGCGTCGCTGGCGGTGGGTTCCAACTTCATCAGAAGCTGTCCTTCCGTGACCATTTCGCCCTCACGGACATGAATCTCACGAACGATGCCACCTTCTAGATGCTGAATGGTTTTAACCTGTGTCGAAGGGATGACTTCGCCAGTCGCCATGGAGACGATGTCCAGCGTGCTCACCGATGCCCATACGGCAAATGACACGACCATGGCGCCGCACAACAGAAATGTCATGTGCGCACTGGCTGAGGTCCGTTCCGATGGGCGCGATGGTTGCGCCGGACCAGCGGTGTGCGCAATTGCTTCGCCCATCGTTTCCGGTTGCACTCTGTTATCGGCTTCGGGCGTCTTGTCAGTCATTCTCGACACGCTTTCCGTTATCGATGGCAAGCTGCGACTGACCGCCGCTCGCACCGATGCCTTCATCATCCGACGGCTCCGACGGCGGCTCGTCGGGCTCAGATTCAGCTGCCGGCGTTTCCGGTTTTGCCCCCGCCAGCGCCGTGACATTGGGGTTCGCCGGCGCCGCCTGGCCTTCCCCGGTTTCGGGTTTTGGCGCCTCGGGCGCCATGTTAGTGATAGTCGGGATCGGTTTTTCGTTAAGATCCAGGACCGTGTGCGGCCCGTTCACCATCCTGCCATCATGGGACATGAGAATGATTGTTTTTCCCTGTTTCA
>CAJWVP010000035.1 GCA_913048145.1 uncultured Rhodospirillaceae bacterium | reverse complement strand
GTGTTTGGCTTCTGTCTCTTCTGCCTCTCTGCGGTCCCGGCCTCTCCACTAGGGGTAGAAACCGGATCCGCTGAGGCTTTGCTTTTCCCCTGGACGTCCAGGCCGGCACTGGCCCGTCCACTGGTGCGATGCTGATTGAGTTGCAGCATGCACTTATCTAGGGGCTGACGAGCAAGATGCTTGGTCATCAGATCGGCCGGGTTGGGAGTACTCAGCACCTTCGCCAAGGGAGTAGATAGAACCGGGCTGCTCGATAGCGTTATACACTTGCCTTCGAGGGGACGTGCTGAAGACGGGCTGCGATGTCCGCAACGGCGACCGTCTTCAATCTCTGACTTGCCGCTATGCTGAGTACATTCAAGATCGTTTCTACGGTGGCGACCGGCAGTTCAGAGTAATTGCGTAAATGCGGCGCGACACGCTGAAATCGGGCGATGGAACAAGAGGCGTTTGCATTAGGTGAGGGGCGTTTTCGTGGCATCTTCGCGAATCTTCTTTTTATGCGTGGTTAATTCGTTGAAAACGAGGAGGCGTCAGTTTCTGTTCTGTAATAAGCAGTCCGTGTGCCAATTAGGGCCCTGTTAAAAATCAACTTTCAGGAAATTCCTAATAATATTTCATTGGCAAAAATTGCCAAATTGAACAAAGGCGTCCGAGTGCGAGGGTTGAATTCGTTACCTGGACAGGCCTAACAACCGCGCGTACCATCGGACGGTTATACAAAGACCAATCCTTCGCTGTTTACCACTGGAGCACGATTATTGGCGCTGTCTCTAAGGTCCTTCATATCACTCCTCTTGGCGGCCTTAGGTCTGAACCTCGGCGTGGCTCTGGTCGATACAAGGCCCGCAGTGGCGGTCGATCTTACGCCGCATCGCGCCCTCTACAACATGAGCTTGGCTTCCGCTGATCGAGGTTCAAGTGTCAACGGTGCTTCCGGTTCGATGGTATACAGCTTTTGGGACAATTGTGATTCCTGGGCAGCGGAAACCAATGTTAAGCTGAAGCTCATTTATGCCGACAATGGAGAAATTGAGACGAATTGGTCATTTGCCAGTTGGGAAGCAAAAGATGGCAAGTCCTTCCGGTTTCATGTTCGCCACACGCGGGACGGATCCCTTGTCGAAACCCTAAAGGGAACGGTACGACGGGCGCACGCGGCGGACGCCGCTGATGCCTTGTTTTCCGCACCCAAGGACAAGGTGATCACACTGCCTGCGGGCACGTTGTTTCCAACGCGTCACCTGATCGACCTCATATCGGCGGGTGAGGAAGGACGTCCGATTTTCCGCCGCACCGTTTTTGATGGAACCAGCTTGGACAACCCTTATGAGATTAATGCGATTATCAGCCGAGACGGTGCCGTTGGTAGCAAACAGGTGAATACGGCACAGCAATTATTTCGTGAAGCAGGTTTGAAATCTGAGGCTGTACGTCACGTGCGGATGGCATTCTTTTCTGCCGGGTCCAAGAACCCAGAGCCAGAGTTCGAGTTGGGCGTTGACTATAGGCGCGACGGAATTGCCCGTGCTATACGTCAGGACTTCGGCGATTTCGTTGTCGATCTTACCCTTGAAAGTATCGGGACTTTGGCGGGCCCGAAATGCTGAAGATGTTCGACGCAGCGACATAAATGACGGAGTTTCGATGATTGAACAGGTTATCTTGGTTGTCGGTGCGAGCGGCATTATCGGCCGGGCATTGGTTCAAAATCTTGCAGACGTATCGAATTGCCGCGTTTTTGCGGCATCGCGCCGACCGGAGGTAGGCCTCCCAGGAAACGTCGTGCCGTATGCGATCGATCTAAATAATTGGCAAAGCGCGGCATTTGAACCTTTGGCGTCGGTCACACACATGGTCTACACAGCTTACGTGGATGGGCCGACCTGGGAGGCGCAACGCCAACCCAATGCGGATATGTTTCGTCACGCCATCGATCTTGTCCGTGAAGCATGCCCACACCTTTCCCATGTGACCCTTCTTCAGGGAACAAAAGCTTATGGCGCGCATCTCGGCCCGTTCAAGACGCCGGCGAAGGAGACCGATCCTAGAATTCCCGGCGGGTACTTCTACGACGACCAGTTCGACATCATGGTCGATCATGCCAGGATGGCGAACTGGACGTGGACTGTCCTTCGGCCACATGTGGTAATCGGGCCGGCGTTTCGTTCGCCGCTAAATTTGATCACAGTGCTTGGTGTCTATTGCAGCCTCTTGAAAGCCCAGGGACGGCCACTAGTGTTCCCGGGGTCCATGGCGGCTTTCGATGTACTTTATCAGGCCACGGATGCAGGGCTCTTGTCTCGTGCGATTTCATGGTCGGGTCGTACGTCTGAAGCGGCTGATGAAATCTTTAACATTACCAACGGCGATTATTTCCGTTGGCGCCATGTCTGGCCAAAGATTGCGGCAATGTTCGACATGGAGGTTGGAGGCGCGGAGCAGGTTGACTTGGTCAGCACCATGAAGGGTGTGGAGCCATTATGGGGCGAGCTTAGCGCGACTCATAACCTAATGATTGATGACCTCAGCGAACTGGTTTCTTGGTCATTCGCTAACTACGTGTTTGGAACCACATGGGATGTCATGTCTGACTCCACCAAAATTCGACGGCACGGATTTCATGAGATGTTGGATAGTGAAAAGATGCTCTTGGACCGACTTGATGAATTGCGGATGATGAGGGTTATCCCGAGCTAATTGGCCTGTCAATGAGCGCAAATTCCCTTGTTGCGATAATCACCAAGAACCGGACCAATTCCGCCTATGTCGGCGCGCGGTCCGGCGCGGACCGAGTGCTTTCGGCACACGCCCTGTCGTCGGTCCATTTTGTACCGGAGAAACCCGATGATATTGCCGAGCAGTGCGGTCTTGTTAGGCAAGCCGTCAAGTTGCGTCCAAACGCTATGGTCTTGGCGCCCGCTCATGCGACGAAGATGAACGACGCCCTGGAAGAGGTGCATGCCGCGGACATTCCCCTGTTTTGTGTCGTCAGCGAACCAGAGCCCTCGTCCGCTGTAACCTTTGTTGGATCCGATGATTGGGCTCTTGCTCGTGACATGGCTATACGATTGGCTAAGCACCTTGGCGAACGGGGTGATATTGTCATCATCAATGGCCATCCTGACGCCTCTACCAGCGCCCCCCGGGCGGCGGGTTTCCGCGAGGGTTTGGCGGCGTTCCCAGGCATTACGATCCGCGCTGAACGTCGAGGTTATTACCAACGCGATCCGGCGGCTGAAGCGTTTGAACAACTTGTGTCAGCGCAAGGCGTTCCCGATGGGGTTCTGACCGCGAACGACTTTATGGCCTGTGGTGTTTGGGATGTCTTGCAGGCCCGCGAGACGACGTCGATCGTCGTCAGCGCGAACGCCACGCCAGAGGGGGTCTCGATGATCAAGGATGGAAGAATTTTGGCGTCGGCCGCATTTGACGCTATGTCTATGGCCGGTCTCGCCGCTGAGGCGGCGGTCCGTTACTTGCGCGGAGAGACTGTTCCCAGATCAATGATGTTGCCTGCGATCTTGGTTGATCAAGATAACCTTGAATATTGGGACAGGCCGTATGAGTTGCGTTCAATGTACCCATGGGACGACGCTGTCGCAAAATGCGTGGTCCCCTAATCGCCTTTTCATAAGGTCGGGAACTAGTATGCTCAATAAGGCTAAATTAAGGGAGGAACGGCGTGTCGGAAACAATTAACGCGGCCATTGTTGGTCTGGGACGTTGGGGTGAGTTGCTGGTGTCGTCAGTTGATGACAGCGACATTATTCAGTTTACGGCGGCGGTCACAAGGACCCCTGCAAAGGCGGAGGCATTCTGTGCAGATCGAAATATGAAATTGTCAGATCAACTTGACAATGTACTCAATGATGATTCCATCGACGCGTTGGTGATTGCGACACCGCACAGCCAGCATTTCGATCAGCTGATGGCCGCCGCCAAGGCGGGAAAGCATGTCTATTGTGAGAAACCTTGGACGCTGGATGCCGTGGAAGGCCAAACCGCACTCGATGCCTTCGCGAAGGCTGGATTGAAAGTCGCCATCGGTCATAACCGGCGGTTCGCTCCCAATTCCATTGCTATGAAAGAAGTATTGGAAAGCGGCAGCTTAGGAGCGCCTATCCATGTTGATGGTCATTTCAACTCCAACCTGGCGCCCGCGGAAGGTTTGTGGCGCGACAATCGGACAGAAAGCCCTGCGGGTGGCATGACGTCCATGGGCATACATGCGCTTGATATGTTCATCAATCTCTTTGGCCGAATTCGAGACGTTGACGTGCAGAGCACGCGTGTCGCATCACCAATTGACGTCGACGACTCAACCTTGGTACGCCTAAATTTTGAGAATGGATGCACAGGACATCTGACGACGCTTTCCGCCACAAATATGTTGTGGCGTATCTCAGTTTATTGCCTAGGTGGATGGGTAGAGATTCGTGACCAGGACAAGCTAGAGATTTCCTCGATCGCCGACGGGACTTCCCAACAGACCTATCCGGGATATGAATATCCGGCCATGGCAACGATTGAGGCCGCCTTGGAGAGTTTCGGCACCGCCATCGCTGGCGGTACGGATTTCTTAATACCGCCTGAAGAGATCGGGCACGCGACCACGGTATTGGCTGCCATTATTGAGTCGGCAGCGTCTAAAAAATCCGTGACGGTTGGGTGAGATATTTCATTTCTTCGGTCCCGTGGTAACCCTCATTATATGATGACATAGAATTTGCCTTCGATGCGAAGGGGGAATTTATGAGCGAGACGTATCAGTTCATCACCATCGGCAGCGAGGACAGCGTCCGAACGATCACCCTTGACCGGCCCCCAGTGAATGTCATCGATCGGGAAATGACTTTGGAGTATCACGCTGCCCTGCGCGCGGCGGACGCCGATGCCTCGGTCAAGGTCATCGTCCTCAATGGGGCGGGGCGCGGACTGTCGGGCGGCGTTGATCTGAAATATATGGAGAGTTTCTCGGCGGCAGAAATGAAAGATTTTCTTCGTCTTTTTTATGTCGAGACGACTAATTTATGTCGCTCACTTTCTAAACCGATCATCGCATCCGTTCACGGTTATGCCAGGGAAGGCGCATGCACGCTGTCCATGGTCTGCGACATGGTCATTGCGGCGGACAATTCTGATTTTGGCTATCCAGGTGTCCCGGTGATTGGGGCGCCGCCGGGCATGCATACCTGGTTTTTACAGCGTTTAGTGGGACGTATGAAAGCGGCTGAACTTATTTTTACCGGAAAACCCATTAGCGCTCGGGAAGCGGAAACCGCGGGTCTGGTGACGCGAGTTGTCCCAGCGGATAGTCTCCACGATGAAACGATGAAGCTCGCGAAGGAGGTAGCATCCATGTCACCTGTGGCTCTAAAAATTGCACGCGACTTTATTTACGCCTGTGAGGACTTGCCGTTTGCCGATGTACCCGAAGCGGCCTTGAAAGTCGTTTCCGACGCCTTCGATACGGAGGACAGCAAAGAAGCGCGTCGTGCCTTCGTGGAGAAGCGCAAACCGATTTGGACGGGGCGCTAGGAACCGGGCGCGAGGCCCCCCCGATTCCGCTTCACCTCCGAACGGCGCTTCTTCGAATTCAATCGACGTTCCTTAGATGCTTTTGTCGGATTCGTGGCTCGACGGCGCTTCGGGATTTCGGCAGCATTGCGCAGCAGCGCCTGTAACCGTTCCATGGCGTCGACGCGATTACGCTCCTGGCTTCTGTAGCGATGCGCCGTGATCACCAACACACCGTCTTTAGTCATACGTCGGCCTGCCAAGGTTCGAAGTCGCCGAAGAATGGCTGATGTGATGGATTCTGATTTCCGCGCATCGAACCTGAGTTGAACCCCTGTCGCCACTTTGTTGACGTTCTGGCCGCCGGGCCCGGGAGAGCGGATGAAAACCTCCTGCACGTCATCATCGGATATGGAAATTGTTTGGGTGATCGTGATCATACTGCCTGTCCGCTTTCGAGAGGCCAAAGCCAGGCCGCACCCCTTACGCCGCTTGAATCACCATGTAAATTTGGAACAAGTGATGTGGAGCAAGAATCGGAAAAGATCCATTGGTGCCACAGTTTTGGTACGTTCTCATACAGGCGTTGCCTGTTCGACAATCCTCCACCGAGAACGATGAGATCAGGGTCCAAAACATTGATGATGCTCGCCAAGGCGCGAGCCAGACGGTGTTCGTAACGCTTGAGCGTCGCCTCATTGGATATGGTATCCGCGGTGGCGTGATGCCCCGTGTGCCGTTCGTGGTCGCGAGCCAGGCCAGGGCCCGACAGGAAGGTCTCGATACATCCGTACTGACCGCAATAACAGGGCTCACCGGGTCGTTCGTCACGCCCGTCAAAAACCTGAGGCCAGGGCAGGGGATTGTGCCCCCATTCGCCGGCGATGGCGTTGGTCCCTCCTCTAAATGTTCCGTCGATTGATATACCGCCACCGACACCTGTCCCCAGAATGACGCCAAATATCACCGTGTATCCGACACCAGCCCCATCGATGGCTTCGGAAACGGCAAAACAGTTGGCGTCGTTTGCAAGGCGGACAGCGCGGCCCGTTGCCTCGGCCAAGTCGCGGTCCAAAGGATTTCCAATCAGGCAGGTGGAATTTGAATTTTTGATTAGACCGGTTGTTGGAGATAAGGCTCCTGGAATTCCGATGCCAAGAGGGACATCATCGGCCAAGTTAGTTTGATTTGCGAGAACGTCGACCAGGCCTGCCACGGCGCGCACGGTTGCTGAATAATCACCTATCGGCGTTGATACCCGCAAGCGAGCGCATTCGTGCCCTCGGGCATCGATTACGATGCCCTCAATTTTTGTACCCCCCATGTCGATACCGATGCGCATACGGCAGATCATAGCGTTCGCGGGGACAGAGGTGAATTCTTTTGAATAGCATGCTGGGGCCTTGAGGAGAAAAAATACACAAGATGTAGGGTTTTGTTAACGCTCATGGCACAAAGATAAGTTTGATCGGCAATCGCCTTTGGGCACAAACAATCTACAAAGCGTTTCGATTAGATACACGCTAAGAATCCATGAATTGAACCGGGTGGCGGATGATCATATGAATGAGCAAGGCTGGGGCGAGGGTGTCTCGGAGCCTGTATTCTCTGGTTTAAGGGAGACGGGAATTACTGGGCGTCAGATCGCGTGCGCGTTAAAAATTTCGTCGGCGACCGTCAGTAAATGGCGTCGTGGGAAATCCCCAATACCAGCAAACATTCAGGTTTTCCTTACACTTATGTTAGCTAGTCAAGTTGATCGTCTGGGGGATCTTTACGCCGATTGGGGACCAGCACCGGCAGCTTGGCACCTCACGGCGCGTGCGGGACTAGAATTAGCCCGAGAGCAGCTTGCGGCGCAAGAGACGCGCAATCAGACTCTTCCAGGTTTTGCGATTTGCGATGGCGTACGCTTGTTCAGGGTGTGGTGGAATGCGGATCGAATCGTCACGGATTTGCCAACAAAACCAGCGCCGACTATCCGCCATATAGCCACGGCAGCGGGAGCATAGAAAAGGGAAAGTCATGAGGAATGACCTGGGAATTACGCAGGAGGGATTAAAGACAGCGCTCAAGATCAAAGAGGATTATCTTGCCCGTCGCCCCATTCTGATGCCGGATGAAAATGATCGGATTATGGTCCCGGAGACAATGCTGAATCACAATATTGATCTGACGACTTTTGAAGATCCGTTGCCGTTGGCGATGATGGCGACACGCGATCCAGAAGCGCCCATGGCTCTTGCTGCCGCGGCGCGCCTCAGCCCTCTGGGTCGGCAAACTAGATTGCTGAGCGGAGTGGTCGAGATCATCGGTGAGACCTCCAAGCATGAGGCCGTCAAGGAGTGCCTGGGATACGTTCAGGACCGTCACTTCGAGCCGTCGGCCATCGTTGAGGTTCGGCGCCACGCGACGAAGTTTATCGTTCGCTCACGCCAACAATATACGGCCGCTTTGCGAGAGAACCTAAAGTCCTTGTTGGACGGCGCCATTGCACCACGGCAGTTCGTGAGGGAGTTTTTTGAACTGACGGAAGCTGGCAATATGCGCCACGACATACGAAAGAAATTGGTTTTGAGTTTGTTGCTCTCGCCGACAGTGCGGCCCAGCGTGAAATTTCTCATGCTCGAGAATTTCCATCGTATGGCGCGGCCCGTCCAATTGGCAATAATCTCTGGTGTGTTGCGTGCGGAACCCAGTCGGCATACCGAAATTATAAAAGAAGAACTACGTTACCTGGTGGTGCACAAAACGAGGGACGAGGGCGTCCATTAAGTATTTCGTTCACGCCTTTCGACTGTTGAAACGCCCTTTTACCTCTGGTTTCTTCTCGCTGCTCTGCACGCTATAAGCTGGAGCATGACTTTTATACCCAATTACTCTTTCGACGGCGAACCGGCTCCTGGCGAGACGTGGGAGGTGGCGCCAGGTGTGTGGTGGATTCGCATGCCGCTGCCCTTCAAGCTAAACCATATTAATCTTTGGATGCTGGCAGATGGCGATGGCTGGACCTTGGTCGATACAGGAATTCTCAGTGACGACATCAAGGCTTGCTGGGCTGATATCGAAAAGAAGCATGTCTCTGCTGATCGGCCTGTGAAGCGTTTGATTTGTACCCATTACCACCCCGATCATATGGGACTGGCAGGCTGGCTTTGCGAACGTCATGGCATTGAATTGACGACCACGCTTGGCGAGTGGACTACTGCCCGGCTGTACTGTTTGGAGACGGAAGAATCCAAGGCATTTCAAATGTTGCCGTTCTTCAGAAAAGCCGGATTCTCCGAAGAACAGATGGCCTTGGTTGTGCCGCGAACGTCGCATTACGCCAGCGTCGCCGGAATGCCCCCGCATACATTCAATCGGGTAAAGGACGGCGACATTATTGAGATTGATGGTCAGGGTTGGGATGTGATGATTACTGAGGGCCATGCCGTGGAGCAAGCGTGTTTGTACTGTGCGGATAAAAAGGTGCTGATTTCGGCTGATCAGATCCTGCCCCGGATCACGCCTAACGTCAGCCTCCAGGCGCAGGAGCCGGACGCCGATCCGCTAAAACTGTTCCTCGATAGCTTAGATCAGTTTCACGCTTTGCCAGCCGATACATTGGTTTTACCGAGCCATGATTGGCCGTTCCGTGGCCTGCGGGAGCGGCTTGACCATATGGTCGAACATCACGAAGAGCGGCTGGCGGTAACTTTAGAGGCCTGTGCCCAGCCGGCGTCAGGTATCGATGTGCTCAACAAAATGTTCCCAAGGAAATTGGACGACCATCAGATCTTCTTTGCCGTCGGTGAAGCTTTAGCGCATGTACATCGGTTGATGTACAAAGGCAGAATCAGCCGCTCGCTTAGCCCGGACGGGATTTATCTCTACAAAGCCAGGGAACAAGACGAACAAGCCGCCTAATCGGGTCCCTTTTCTTCTGCTCTGGCGGCGACTAGCCTGTGTCCTATGACCGATGAGGTTTTCGACTATGTGGTGATTGGCGCTGGAACAGCCGGCTGCGTTGTTGCGGGTCGTCTTTCGGAGAATGGGAAATTCCGCGTGTGCGTACTGGAGGCGGGACCACCGGACCGTAATCCATTCATTCATATTCCCGCCGGCGTTCTGTATACACTTCGTAACCCGGCAATCAACTGGATGTACAAAGGGGTCGGCAGTCCCGGGTTGGCAGGGCGTGCGATCGATCATGCCCGTGGCCGCACCTTAGGCGGCTCTGGTTCGATCAACGGGCACATATATAATCGGGGTCAAAAGGCGGATTTTGATACATGGGCGCAGCTTGGTAATCGTGGATGGTCCTATGCCGACGTCCTCCCGTACTTTATGAAAAGTGAGAATAAGTTGGGGGGGGGCGATGTTGGGTACCATGGTAAAGGTGGAGCTTTCACCATTACGGAGAATGATGAACCTGATCCCCTGAGCGACGCGTTCATCGATGCCGCGGTCAATTTGGGCATTCCCAGAAATTCCGATTACAACGGGCGCACGCAGGAAGGTGTGGCTTACGCCCAGAGAAGCGTACATCGGGGGCGACGTGTCAGCCCGGCTCGTTCGTTCCTCCACCCGGCGCGCCGGCGCGGAAATACGAAGGTGGTGACCAACGCGCATGTGTTGGGCATCGACATCGACGGGGCGCGTGCGACAGGTGTCCGCTACCAGTTGGAAAGAGGTGCCAACAAGGGGCATACAGTTCGCGCGACCCGAGAAGTGATTTTATGCGCTGGGGCCATGGGGTCACCCCATATTCTGGAACTGTCAGGGATCGGGAGTGGTGCGCGTCTCCAGTCATTGGGCATTAATGTAGTGCGCAATGTCCCGGGCGTGGGTGAAAATTTTCGCGACCACTTCGCCGTCCGGCTGATCACGCGCATGCACGGGATTGAGACGATCAACGAACGCGTTCGCGGATTGCCGCTGATCCGTGAGGTTATTCGCTATGGGTTCGGCCGGCAGGGCGCACTCGCGCTGACGCCAACGTTGGTCTATTGCTTTTGGAAATCGGAACCTTCGCTGGAAAACGGCGATATCCAGATCACCTTTGCGCCGGCAAGCTATCCCGGCGGTGTTCAGTCGGGACTGGACCGGTTTTCCGGAGCGACTGTGGCGTGTTGGCAACAGCGGCCAGAAAGCGCCGGCCATGTTCATGCCGTGTCTTCTGATCCGTTTGTCCGTCCCGAAATTCAAGGTAACTATTTGGCCGAGGAGACAGATCGAAGAACCCTCCTCGCGGCCATGCGTTTGGGCCAGAAGATCATGGCGACAGCGCCGTTCAGTACTTACGTCGCTGAAGAGATCTGGCCTGGACCAGATCGTATCCATGATGCCGATCTGCTTGCTCATGCGCGGGAAACAGGCAATACAGCCTACCATCCCATGGGTACCTGTCGTATGGGCTCCGCGGACAGACCTGATAGTGTTGTCGACGACCAATTGCGAGTTCACGGCATTGAAGGTTTGAGGGTTGCCGATGCATCCATCATGCCAACAATGCTATCAGCAAATTTGAACGCGGGGGCTCTGATGATTGGCGAAAAGGCCGCCGATCTGCTTATGGCTGCCGCGGAATCCCCTCTATCGGGAGGGAGACAGTGACCCTCAAGACCCTTACGCAGCAGCAATATGATGATTTTTGGCGCGATGGATTCCTGGTCGTGGAGAATGCTGTGGCTCCTGATCTCTTGAAGCGACTGCAGCAGACCTTTGACGGTTGGGTCACGGAAAGCAAGGCGCATTCAGAGCCTTACGGAACGACCATCAATGATCACCCAAGGTTCGATCTTGAGGTGTCGCATCGTGTCGATAAACCGGCTTTACGCAGGGTCAACGCGCCGGTGGAAGTCTCAGAAGCTTATTATGAAGCGATGGTTTCAAGCCGTATGACCAATTGTGTCACCGATCTGATCGGCCCGAACGTGAAGTTCCACCACTCAAAGATAAATTCCAAACTCCCAGGCGGTAACACTGAGGTTAAATGGCATCAGGACTTCACTTTCACGCCACATACCAATGATGACGTGGTCACGGCGTTGCTTATGATCGACGACGTCACGGAAGAGAACGGGCCTTTGGAAGTGGCGGCGGGATCCCATCGAGGACCTTTGTATAGCCTCTGGCACGGTGGAACTTTCACAGGCGCTGTTGATGATCAGGTTGCTGCAGATGCGCAGGCGTCGTCCTCAGTCTGTCTGGGGTCGGCGGGTTCCGTATGCCTGATGCACACCTGTTTGATGCATGGTTCCCAAGCGAACCGGTCGACGCGTCCACGTACCCTTTTTATTTGCGTATATTCGAATGTCGATGCAGTTCCATGTTCTCCAAGCCCAATGCCAAATAAACACGAAGGTCTAATTGTGCATGGTGAGGCAACGAACAAGGTCCGGACCATTTCCTACGAGATGGAATTGCCGCAGCTTCCTAGCACGGCTTCCTTCTTTGACCAGCAGGCCAATCACTCCGAGGGCTGAGCCTCTAGTCGGATCAGGTTCCCGTTGATTGGGTTAACGGCGCGGCTTGGCAGTCCGCTATGTCGATCGTGCATTCTATAATGACCGCGCAAAACGCTGATAATCCGAGCACTTGGGCGCGCGCTTAATCAACGCTTTAATCCGATTTGGGATATCAATGCAGTTGTGCAGGTGGTGAACTATTACCGATGAATCGGCGTGTTGCAGATAGAAGTTCAAGTGGCACTAGAAGCTTGTATTGGCGCGCCGGCACTAATCCAGGCATCCATGCCACCACTAAGGTGGGTGATCTTGTCAAAACCCGATTCTTTGAGGGCTTGCAACGCCAAGGCCGAACGTTCGCCGTAGGCACAATATAGCATCAGGGACTTGCCGGTTTCTCTGACCATGGCATTGAGCAGTCCACCATCTTCAATGACGTCATCCAGCGACAGGTAAGGGGTGTGGAGGGATCCAGGAATAATTCCGGTTATTTGCCGTTCCCGTGTCTCACGTAAATCGATGAATAGAACCGCACCCTCTTCGAGTTGCGTGATGGCGTCCTCAACCGTTACCGTCGCCGAGACAATGTCAGGATCAGCCCTCAAACTCTGGCCAATGCTAAGGTTAGCGGGTACGGCGACGTCCATCATCTTTGGATTGGCGAGGGATAACCCAGCCATCAGATTCTCATATTCACTGGCTGAAGAGACTTGAAGGCGCGGATTGAACGCACGTTCCTCACCAATCGTGGATACCGTATCACCTTTGTAGTCGTGGCCGGGGTAAACTTTGGTGTTATCGGGTAACTTCAAGACCTTATCGAAAAGGGAATGATAGGCGTCGATGGAGCTCCCGTTCTGGAAATCTGTGCGTCCTGTTCCGCGGATCAACAACGTATCGCCGGTAAACAGAACGCCATCCCCTAGGAAACAATAAGAATCATCTGTGTGTCCCGGCGTGTAAAGCACACGCAGTGAAATGTTCTCAATATCGATGGTGTCGCCGTCATCGACCCGCATTGAGACTACGTCCACACTTGTGGCCTGGCCCATCACGGTGATGCAGCGCGTGGTGTCACGAAGTTTCCCCAATCCTGTAATGTGATCAGCGTGGCAATGTGTATCGATCGCCTTAACTAGCTTTAAATTAAGTTCCTCCAGAAGCTTGACGTAGCGATCACAGCGGTCGAGAACTGGGTCAATAATCAATGCTTCGCCGCCAGGGCGGCTTGCGAGAAGATAGGTGTAGGTAGAGGATTCGCTGTCGAATAACTGCCGAAAGATCATCGGTCTCTGCCAAATGTCCATTTATACAGACGCAAAGCGTAAATCCCCAGACCGAGTAATTCAACGAGACATCGCGGTTTGGTTAGGTAAAAATTTGATAATTGGCATGTAGAGAGGAAGACGTCGGGCCGTGCATGGCGACCCAAGCTTAAAAAATAGTGCGGACCTCATGGCCGGCAAGCCAATT
>CAJWVP010000034.1 GCA_913048145.1 uncultured Rhodospirillaceae bacterium | reverse complement strand
CGACTTTCGGAGAACGAACCACGATCGTATTGGCCAAGCGTTGTCGCCATCATTCCGGCGCGGGATGAGGCGACGACCATTGGTCGAACCGTGGCGTCGTTGATGCGGCAGAATTACGCCGGTCCGATCCATGTCATTGTCGTTGACGACAGCAGCGATGATGGCACCGCGGCCGCAGCCGGAGATTGGCCAAACCTCCGAATCGTTCCCGGCAGTCTCTTGCCGGGAGGCTGGACCGGGAAGCTGTGGGCCGTCCATCAGGGGCTGACACAGGTAAATGTCTACCTTCCCGATGCCGAATACATCCTGATGACCGACGGGGACATTGTACACGGACCTGATAACATCACCCAATTGGTCAACAAGGCGGAAAGCGAGCAACGGCACTTGGTATCTTTAATGGTCAAACTCAGGGCACAGAGTTTTTGGGAGAAACTCCTGATCCCCGCGTTTGTGTTCTTTTTCCAGAAGCTGTATCCGTTCCCCTGGGTTAATGATCCGGCAAGCCCGACGGCCGCGGCCGCGGGGGGCTGCATGCTCATTCGGCGCGAGACCCTGCAACGCGTCGGCGGTGTTGAGTCAATTCGCGATCAACTCATTGATGATTGCGCTATGGGTAGATTGATCAAGGCACACGGGGCCATCTGGCTCGGTTTGACTGACGAGACCCGAAGCCTTCGCGCCTACAATACGCTGGATGATATTTGGAATATGGTTGCGCGAACGGCGTTCGTACAGCTGGATTATTCGTTGCTGTCGCTTATTGGTACAGTGGCTGGCATGGTCGTGATTTACCTAGTCCCGCCAGTGGCCGTGTTCTACGGCCTTGCGCACGGGCATTACAACATTGCCATTACCGGCGGCGTATCCTGGGCGGTCATGGCTGCGTCCTTTTGGCCTACCCTGAAGCTTTACGACGGCCCCATGTGGCGTGCCGCGTCGATACCTATCGCAGCTTTATTGTACACCATGATGACCATTTCATCGGCCCTGCGCCATTGGCAGGGTAAAGGCGGGAGCTGGAAGGGACGGCACTATGGTGGATGACGTTGCCCGTCCTGTCGTGTATCCATTAGCGCCATGACAGAACAAATGGTCATTCATGCGTCGGCCGTGACCGTCTCTGCACGACCGGAAGTTCACGTCGAGAACATCGTCAAAGCGTCCGGCACATCCTTCTATTGGGCGATGCGGCGTTTGCCGCCGGCAAAGCGCGCGGCCATGTATGCGATCTATGCATTTTGCCGGGAAGTCGACGACATTGCCGATGACATCGGCGGTCCCGGCGCCGAGGCTGAGAAACGCGAGAAACTCGACCAATGGCGGGACGAGATCGGCCGTCTGTTTGCCGGCGACACCCAGACCATCGTCGGACATGCGCTGTTGCCGGCTGTCGAGAGATTTCATCTGCGTCAGGAAGATTTCGAGGCTGTTATTGCCGGCATGGAGATGGACACCGGCGATCGTGTGCGGATCAAGGACTTGGATGAATTGATACTCTATTGTGATCGGGTGGCATCGGCGGTTGGCCGGCTGTCGACGCGGGTGTTTGGGCTTGACGCGGACACGGGTGACCGCCTTGCATTCGCCCAGGGCCAGGCCCTGCAGTTGACGAATATCCTTCGCGATTTGGATGAAGATGCCGAACGCGATAGGCTTTATCTTCCCGCTGACGTCCTTTCGAAGCACGGCATTGCGAGCATTGAAGACCTGGGTGCAGTTATCGGCGATCCGCGTCTGCAAGATGTGTGCTTGGAACTGGCCAACGGCGCGGTCCAGCACTTTCGTGAGGCTTTGGCAATTATCGACACCTGTGCAAGGCAGGATGTGCGTCCTGCAGTGATGATGCTCGAGGTCTACAGACGAATTCTGGAAGTGCTCATACAGACGGGTTGGACGCCGCCGCGGCGGCGCGTGAGCCTGTCACCCATGGTCAGACTTTGGGTGATGTTCCGATACGGTATGTTGTGAGTGGCCGGGTGCACATCATTGGTGCCGGTCTGTCAGGATTGTCAGCTGCCGTACGATTGGCTCACAAAGGTATACCTGTCACCGTCCATGAAGCCGCCGGTCATGCGGGCGGACGTTGCCGGTCCTATTTCGAGAGCGAATTGGATTGCGATATTGACAATGGTAACCATCTTGTCCTCAACGGAAACCACGCCACGCTAGATTTTCTGCGCCTTATTGGGGCCGAAGATACCGTTCATGTTCCCTCGCCGGCGGACATTCCGTTCGTTGATCTTGTCGACGGAACGCGGTGGTCCGTACGACCAGGCAAGGGGCGGATCCCTTGGTTTGCGTTGTCCTCTCTGCGTCGCATCCCAGGCACCTCGCTCAAAGATTATCTTCAAAGCTGGCGGATGATGTGGGCCACGGACACCCAGGCCATCAAGGATGTGATGCCGACCGGCGGCGTCCTATGGCGCCGGTTCTGGGTCCCTGTTATTGCCGCGGTGACCAATACGGACCCGGCAGCGGCCGGTGCTGCCACAATGCGCCAGGTGGTTGTAGAGACCCTCGCTAGGGGAGAGGCTGCGTGTCGTCCCGTGTTCTTTCCGAACGGATTGAGTCGGTCATTAATCTCGCCTGCGGTTGATTTCGTGACGGCAATGGGCGGTCAGGTGCGGTTCAATCATCGCCTCAGAGGTGTCCAAAAGATCAACGATACGGTGTCGGCGTTAGAGTTTGTGCAGGACCGGGTCGACCTTTCCGACAATGATTGCGTGATCAGTGCGGTTCCCGCCGCCATCGCCAAGGATATGTTTGATGGAATCGTTGGCCCAAATGCTTTTTCGCCGATCGTCAATGGACACTTCAGGCTTAAACAGGCCTTTGATGCGCCTCCGCTTCTGGCAGTGGTCGGCGGAACGGCTGAATGGCTATTTTCCCGCGAGGACGTTGTCTCGGTCACCGTCAGCGCCGCCGCGTCGTTGGTGGACCTGCCATCGGAGACAATCGCGGTGCGGTTTTGGGCGGACATTCAAGCCGCCTATGGTCTCGTGGGTGTTGCTATGCCCCCGTTTCGCATCGTTAAAGAGAAGCGCGCTACATTTCTGCAGACCCCTGACCAACTGCGTCGGCGGCCGGATTGTCGCACTCGGTGGCGGAATCTCTACCTTGCGGGGGACTGGACTGCCACGGGCCTTCCGGCGACGATCGAGGGCAGTATTCGGTCTGGTGCCGCCGCCGCGTCTGCTGCCTTAGATCAAGTGAATAAGATGAGTGGAAGCACTTGAAATCATATTATTTTTTTGACACAAAGCGGTGGACGTTAAGATTATGGAAAGTGTCGTCGAGAAAAACTAGAATGTGGTGATTTGTATCAGAAGAGCGACGTTAATATGGAAATGCTAAATGGCAGATTTCGGCCATCGGAGCAGTCACAAACGTCCGATGCACGCGAGATCGACGGGGTCATTGAAGAAGCAAACAAGTGGCTCAGCAACCAACAGGCCGAGGATGGCCATTGGGCGTTCGAGCTTGAAGCCGATGCGACTATTCCGGCCGAATATATCTTTATAAACCATTTTCTCGGGACCATCGATGACGAGGTCGAGTTGAAGCTCGCCAACTACCTCCGAAGTATCCAAGAGAAGCACGGCGGGTGGCCACTCTATCACGACGGCGACTTCAATATGAGCGCCTCTGTGAAGGCCTATTTTGCTCTGAAGATGGTCGGTGACGACCCCGACGCGCCGCACATGGCCCGGGCGCGCAAGGCAATTTTGGCGGAAGGCGGTGCTGCGAAGGCAAACGTGTTCACTCGGATTTCGCTCGCACTATTCGACCAGATCCCCTGGCGCGCGGTACCGGTCATTCGGATCGAAGCGTTACTTTTGCCGAAATGCGCTTTGTTCCATATCGACAAGGTGTCGTATTGGTCGCGGACCGTCATGATCCCGCTGTTCATCCTGGCTGCGTTGAAGCCGGTCGGGGTCAACCCGCGCCGCGTCAATATCGATGAGTTGTTCGTCACCCCTGCCGAGCAGAACACTGACTATATGGTGAATCCCACGGGCCACTGGTTGGGAGATGCGTTCCTGTTGGTTGACCGTTTGATCCGGGCGTTTGAATCGCTGGTTCCCACGTGGCTGACGAGGCGGGCTATCGAGAAGGCTCTGGTCTTCATGAAAGAGCGCTTGAACAGTGAAGATGGCCTGGGCGCCATTTTCCCGGCGATGGCGAACACGGTGATGGCCTACCACGCTCTGGGATATGGCAAGGACCACCCGGACTATCAGATTGCCCGCAAATCCATTGATAAGTTGTTGGTGTTCCATGACGACTGGGGATACTGCCAGCCATGCCTGTCGCCCGTTTGGGATACCGGCCTGGCGGCGCACGCGGTCTTGGAAGCCGGCGTGGAAGAAGGCGATCCAATGCTCGAAAAGACCGCCGATTGGCTGGTGGACCGCCAGATCTTAGACGTCAGAGGCGACTGGGTCGAGAATGCACCAAACCTTCGCCCCGGCGGTTGGGCCTTCCAGTACTGGAACGATCATTATCCGGATGTGGATGATACGGCCGTCGTCGTCATGGCACTGCATCGTGCTAATCCACAGAAATATCGCAAGGCTATCGAACGCGGCGTTGAATGGATTATCGGCATGCAGAGTGCTAACGGCGGCTGGGGCGCCTTTGATGTGGACAACGACCACGACATCCTCCAACACATTCCCTTCGCCGATCATGGCGCCTTGTTGGACCCGCCGACGGCGGACGTGAGCGCGCGGTGCCTCGGCATGCTGGCGCAATGCGGTTACGGCCGCGAGTACTCGGTGGTTCGCCGGGCCATCGACTATCTGAAACGGGAACAGGAAGAAGATGGGTCCTGGTTTGGCCGTTGGGGCAACAACTATGTTTACGGAACATGGTCCGTGTTGTGTGCGTTCAACGCCATCGGCGAAGACATGCAGGCCCCCTATATCCGTAGAGCTGTCGATTGGCTGAAGGGTCGTCAGCAGCCAGACGGCGGCTGGGGTGAGGACTGCGCCAGCTATTGGCAGCACCGTCGTGATGAAGTGAAGACGTCGACGCCGTCACAAACGTCCTGGGCTGTCTTAGCCCTCATGGCGGCGGGTGAGATCGACAGTGTTGCAGTAAAAAGCGGTATTGAGTTCCTTCTGAAGGCCCCCCGTGAGGCTGGCAAGTGGCGAGAAAAATATTTCAATGCCGTTGGCTTCCCTCGCGTCTTCTATCTCCGTTATCACGGTTACAGCGCGTTTTTCCCACTTTGGACTTTGGCGCGCTATCGGAACCTGCAAAAAAGTAATTCCAAGTACCCTGCGCACGGAATCTAAGTCATGAAGATCGGCGTGGTCAGCGGCCTGCCTCGCGAATCCGCTTGCTTTGATGCGATTCCCCGCGCGCAGCGAAATTTTGAAACGTTCGCGGGCATCGGTCCGGAGCGAGCTGCAAACGGTGCGGAAGCCTTAATTCGCGCCGGAGCGCGCGGCCTATTGAGCTTTGGGGTGGCTGGCGGTTTGGCGATGACCGCTCCGGCGGGTGCTGTTGTCCTGGCGGAGGCTGTTGTTGATGGGGATCGGCGCTATCCTACCGACGCGACATGGCGGGATCAGATATGTGCATCGATTTCAGGTGCCTATGAGGTCAATTTTGGCACTTTGGCCGGCACAGACCGAATGATTTCGAGTCCCGACGGCAAACAGGGGCTCCATCGACATTCAGCTGCTGTCGCCTGTGACATGGAAAGTCATGCTGTCGCCCGGGTAGCAGCGCGCCATGGCATTCCGTTCGTCGTCATTCGGGCGATTTCAGACCCTCATGACCGATGTGTGCCTTCGTGGGTTCTTGGATGTTTGACGCCGAAGGGCGACGTGCGCATGGGAGCTCTGCTATGGCAGGCCGTCCGGCGGCCCAGGTCGTGGGCAAACCTGGCTGGCCTGAACCGGGATTCGAAAAGCGCTTTCGCAAGCCTACGCGGCGTTGCTCTCCGATTGGGACCCGGGCTCCGCTTTTAGGTGGGCCTCTTCTTCTTCGCGTTTCTGGGTCATAGTCTTAACTAGACCCTCGAAAATGAACTCTGCGGGTCGCTGATTATTCAGTGGAATTTCGGGAGCCATGTCACCATCCGTCTTGACGCCGCGCAGGAAGACGCCGAGTGCTTTCAAGGGGTGGGCAACCGTGTCGGACACAGCGGTTGCCTCGTACCCACAATGGACCATGCAATCGGCGCACTTTTCATAGTTTCCCGTGCCGTAATCGTCCCAGTTAGTGTCTTCCATCAGGGATTTGAAGCTATCTGCGTACCCTTCGCCCAGGAGGTAACATGGCCGTTGCCACCCAAAGATGTTGCGCGCCGGATTTCCCCAGGGGGTACACTTGTAGCTTTGATTGCCCGCCAGGAAATCTAGGAACAGTGTCGACTGGCTAAAACGCCAGCTTTTCGCATCCGGTTTGGCAAAAATATCCCGGAATAACTGCTTGGTCTTGCGACGGCTTAGGAAATGTTCCTGATTGGGTGCGCGCTCGTAGGCATAACCCGGCGAGATGGTAACACCCTCGACTTGCAGATCGTTTGTGCAGAAGTCAAAGAACTCAGCCGCTTCATTCGCATCCAACTGGTCGAACAGTGTGCATGCCACGTTGACCCGGAACCCCATATCCTTGGCCTTGCGGATGGCCCGGACGGCGATATCGAAGGTGCCGGCCTGGTCCACCGCACGATCATGGTGCTCCTTCAGGCCGTCAAGATGGACGGAAAAGGTCAGGTACGGTGACGGCGTGAACTTTTCAACGCGCTTCTCTAGGAGCAGGCCGTTGGTGCAAAGATAGACGAATTTTTTGCGCGCGATGATCCCTTCGACGATTGGAACGATATCTTTATGGATAAGCGGTTCGCCACCGGGGATGGAAACGACTGGTGCGCCGCATTCATCAACGGCTTCCAGACATTCCTCGACGCTCAACCGCTTATTCAGAACGTTGTCCTCATAATCAATCTTACCGCAGCCAGGGCAGGCCAAATTGCAGCGGAACAACGGCTCCAACATCAGGACCAGTGGGTATTTATCGATTCCGAGCAGTTTCTGCTTAAGAATATAGGTGCCTACGCGCCACTGTTGTATGGGGGGGACGGCCATGGCGAAGCTTCCTATGTGACGGTGGACGAGGTTGGTGAATCTGACAGCTCGCGTGGTAACTTGAAGGTGATGTTTTCCTCGACCTCTGAAAGGGCATTCACGTTGACCTCGCCAAAATCGCCAAGACGCGCGATGACGCCTTGGACCAGTTCCTCAGGCGCGGAGGCGCCGGCCGTAATGCCGACGGTTTCGACTCCGTCAAGCCAAACGGGCTTCATGTCATCGGCGGAGGCGATCAGGTGGCTTTCAATGCCCATGGCGGCGCCCAAATCGCGAAGGCGGTTGGAGTTGGAGCTGTAGTGCGCGCCGACAACCAACAGCAATTCAACCTTTGGCGCCAATTCCCGAACGGCGTCCTGGCGGTTCTGGGTGGCGTAGCAGATATCTTTTACGTCGGGCCCGACGATATTCGGGAACCGTTTTCGAAGCGCCGTGATGACATCTCGCGTATCATCCACGCTCAACGTGGTCTGCGTCACATATGCCAGTTGATCCGGATCATCGACGCGGAGCTTCGCCACTTCGTTGGGATGGGTAACCAAAAGGACACCGCCGGGAATCTGGCCCTGGGTGCCCTCGACCTCGGGATGGCCCGCGTGGCCAATCAGAATGACCTGGCGGCCTTTGCCCACATGGTTCTGTCCTTCCTTGTGGACCTTGGAGACGAGGGGGCATGTTGCGTCGATGATTTCCAGTCCCCTGTAGGCGGCGGCGTCAACGACAGTCGCGGAGACGCCGTGGGCGCTGAAGATCGCATGCGCGCCTTCGGGGATGTCATCCACTTCATCCACAAAGATCGCGCCCTTCTCGCGAAGCGATTCGACGACATGCTTATTGTGGACGATTTCGTGGCGAACATAGACGGGCGGTCCATAGAGGTCTAGCGCGCGCTCCACGATCTCGATCGCGCGTTCCACACCGGCGCAGAACCCCCGGGGGCTCGCTAGCAACACGTTCAACTGCTTGCCCATGAATTTCTCCGCTTCAAGTTGACGTCGGGGCGGCAATGTTTCGACCTCAATGGCGGAAATCATGCTCACCATTGAAAATAGGCATGAAACCGTTAAAGGTGAACCCCAATTTTCTGATTTCTAAAAGAATTTATCGAGAAAGGCCAGTTCGGAAGCAACATGTATCTGGTAACCGGCGCAACGGGGTTTGTGGGATCGGCGGTTGCGCGTCAATTGTTGGCGCGGGGTGATGCCGTCCGTGTTCTGTCGCGGGCAGAAAGCGACCAAGTCAACATTCGCAACCTGGATGTCGAGTTGGTGGAGGGCGATTTGTTAAAGCCAGAAACCCTTCGCGGCGCCGTTGAAGGATGTGACGGCGTGTTCCACGTGGCCGCCGACTATCGATTGTGGGTTCGAAATCCTGAATCCATGTTTCGCGCCAACGTGGATGGGACTCGGGCCATCGTCGATGCGGCCATGTCGGCTGGTGTGGGGCGCATTATCTATACCAGCAGCGTTGCCGTCCTCGGGAACGTGCCTGGTAAGGCCGCGGACGAGGAGACCCCGGTGACCTATGCCGATATGATCGGCCCCTATAAACAGTCCAAGTTCCGAGCCGAAGAGGCAGTGCGGCAGTTGATTGAAGAAAAGGGTGCGCCCGTAGTCATCGTCAACCCGTCGACGCCGATAGGCCCGCGTGATGTGAAGCCGACGCCGACGGGCCGGGTGATCGTCGAGGCCGCTAGTGGCAAAATACCTGCGTATGTGGACACGGGCCTGAACGTCGTTCACGTAGACGATGTGGCGGCAGGTCACCTGCTGGCCTTTGACAATGGTTCCGTCGGTGAGCGCTACATCCTGGGGGGCGAAGATATGCCGCTCGTGGACATCTTATCCATCGTGGCACGTCAAACCAGACGTCGACCGCCGTCCATCAAGATTCCCCATGGCGCGATCATGCCCATTGCCTATTTGGCCGAAGCGTGGACCCGAATGATGGGCGAGGATGAGCCGTTCGTGACCGTCGAAGGCGTCCGGATGGCCCGCAAGAAAATGTTCTTCAGCTCGGCCAAGGCGGAGCGGGAACTGGGGTATACCCACCGCCCCGCGGATCAGGCGCTAAATGACGCGGTGACGTGGTTTCGAGATAACGGCTATCTGCGTTGATGGTCTTGCCCCTGCCAGGGGGCTCAACTAAAAACTGGCCTTATAGTTCATGATGGTGAAACGGAGCGACCATGATAGCGCTCATGTTGGCGGCCGGTTTGGCGCGACGCCTGTACGGTGACGAGAACGACAATCTGCCGAAGGCCTTGTTGTCTTTTGGGGGCGAAAGCCTGCTCCAACGTCATATCGAAATTCTCAAGGCTTGCGATGTCGAGGAACTTTTTTTGGTGGTTGGGCACCGGAGTGACGACCTGCTTGCTGAAGCGCAGCGGATCGCACCGGACGGTTTCGTCAAATCCGTTTTCAATCCCCATTACCATGAAGGGCCGATCCTGTCCCTGGCCTGTGGCGGCCCGGCTTTACGGTCTGGAAGCGCGGTGGTGTTCATGGACGCTGATGTCCTTTATCATCCGGACATTCTTCATCGGCTGGTGCGGTCTTCGCACGACACCTGTTTCGTGTTCGATCGGGAGTTCCAATCCACGGATGACTTCGTCAAAGTTTGTCTGCGTGACGGCCAAGTCGTGGACTTTGGTAAGACCCTGACCCGCGAATATGACATGGTTTGCGAATGGCCCGGTTTCATAAAGATGGCGCCTGACATTGCCGCTAAGGTGGCGGATCATGCTGACCGCATTGTTGCTTCAGGTGAAATTGAAGGCGCCTATGAACGCGCCATATGCACCGTGCTTCACAGCGAGCCCACGGGCACTTTCGGTTACGAGGATATCACCGGTATCCCATGGGTTGAGATCGATTACGAAAGCGATCTGAAAAAGGCGGCCACCCAGGTCATTCCGCGCATTGCCGAGTTTGGATAAGACGGCCTAAACCCGGAACACGTATTCCTTGTCCGCATCGCGGTCGATATCGGGGGGAAAGCACTTATGCTTGTCGGCGTAGTACTCCGCCGTATGGTCGCCGTCCGATGCTCGATTGTAGGTCACGTAATAGATGCGGCGCACGGAATTGCTCATATTAGGTGACGATTGATGCGGCGTATAACAGTCGAAAAACACCGCATCACCTGGTTCGGTTGGCACGGGGCGGAAATCCATCCCCTGCATGTCCGCTTCGGTCAGAGGCTCCCAAGAATTGAAGAGACCCCGTTGGTGATAGCCCGCGCATAACTCCAGGCAGCCGTTCTCAATAGTCGCCGCATCGATGCTGACGAGCACGTTGATGAAAAAATCTGTGTACGAGTCCCAGCCGGCTTGCGAGTCTTGATGCGGTTTGAAGCCGTCGCCGCCGGGCATCTTGAAATTGATCTTTTCCTTGAACAGGACAGCTTCTTCGCCAAGCAGTTGCCCGACCAGACCACGCAGAGCTTCAACCAGGCCTTGAAAACCGTTGTGAAAGGGCGAGATATTTTCGATCCGGCTGACCAGAGCGGCGTCGTCGCCCTTCAGGCTTCTTTCATGATAGACCCAGTGCTTTCCCGACTCTTCGGGCCTAGCCAGCATTTCATCGGACCATTCCGAGATCACGGCCATTTGCTCCGCGTTGAACAGGCCGCGTACAATCAGAAAGCCGTCGTCCTTAAAGGTCTGCAGTTGACGGTCAGTGAACGCTTCCTTGGAAAGCATTGGGGCATCCTTCGGCCTGTATGCGCGAGCCCCCGAAGTTTAGAAACTCATCCAGGAGCCGGCAACACCGACGATCTTGAATAGGGACAATCCAAAATGCCACTCAGAGAATGCCATCGCCGCCCCGTCCGCAGACGATCGCCGCTACAGTCTGATCTTCGGGAACGCGCAACGCCCTCGTTTGCAGGGCTGCCACAGCCGCAGCACCGGAAAGTTCGGCGGCAACGCCCATTTCATCGAAAAGCCACTGCGACGCCGAACGCATGGCGTTGTCGTCGACAAGTACAATTTCGTCGACGAGACGGCCGATGATGTCCACGTTGACCGCCGCGCTTTTTTTAGGGGCCAGGGTGATGGCGTCTGTCTCAATCGTCTCAAGGGTCGCTACCACGCCGGTGTCGATACTGGTTTTCAAGGTCGGTGCACCCATCGGTTCGACGCCGATGACGCGTACTTCGGGCTTTATCGCTTTCGCCGCTAACGCAACACCGGATATCAAGCCGCCGCCGCCGATGCCGGCGACAATGACGTCAATCTGCGACGATTGCTTCAACATCTCCCGCGCCAGCGTCGCTTGTCCGGTAATTACAGTTGGGTCGGCGAAGGGGTGGATATAGGTCAGGTTATCCCGACCCGCGCGTTCCAGAGCGGCTGCATTAGCGTCATCCCAGACATCGCCCGTCAACACTACCTCCGCGCCCCAATTCTTCAACGTGTTGATCTTCGCCACAGCGGCGCGCTCCGGCAAGTAGACGACGGTCTTCGCCCCAGAAGCATGACCCGCATACGCGACGGCCGTCCCGTGGTTGCCACCGGACGCGGTGATTATGCCGCGACCAAGGACATCGTCATCGAGGCTCAGCACCGCATTGTTGGCCCCGCGGGCCTTGAACGACCCCGTAACCTGAAGGCTTTCCATTTTCAGCATCAGGTTCGGATGGATCGGATTGCGGATAAATCGTGTCCTCAGGCAAGGGGTGCGGCGCACCCGGTCCTTGATCCGTTCCGCCGCCGCTTCCACGTCATCCAGTGTGATATTGAGAGGTGGGGTTGCCGTGGTCACGCTAACGGCCCCATGGCATAGGGTTTGATGACCGTATAAAGTGCGTCGTTCACCGGCGTGGGGATGCCATACTGTCGACCCATCTCACAGACCGTGCCGGTCAACCAGGGCGCTTCTAGCCGGCGGCCATTCTCCAGATCGATGGCCTGCGATGCCTTCATGGCGGGTGGCATTTTCTGCATGAATGCAATCAACTTTTCTACCGTGTCATCAGGGAGGTCGATCCCCTGTGCGCAGCCAACCGCCGCGACTTCCGCCATGCAAGAGCTAGCGGCGGCGAGGCCCTCGGGTTCAGCGATCAGCGTCCGCATGGGGAGACGTCCCGCCGTGGTCATACCGCTAACGGTGACGAGGAGAACATACTTCTGCCAAAGGGCGCGGAAGATGTCCTTGGGAATTTCGGCCTCAATTCCGGCGCGTTTGCATGCGGTCAGAAAATCTTCCATGCGTGGAGACCGTGCGCCATCGGCCTCCGCGAACGCCAGGGAGGCAAAGCTGCCGACCTGCCGAATGACGCCGGGAGCTTCGATGGAGGCGGAGACACGAGATAATCCGCGTCCCGTATGTGCTTCGCCAATAATCTTCGAGATGGTTTCCGTGGAGACGACGCCGTTTTGGAACGGAATGAGCACGGTATTCGGACCAATCATGGGTTTGCAGAATGCCGCAGCGCTCTCTGTGTCCCAAAGCTTCACCGCGAACATGACAACGTCGACCAGACCGATGGCCTCTGGGTCGTCATTGATCTGAATATTTTCAAGCATCTGGTTTCCATCATCGCCGGCGATGGTCAGGCCGTTGTTCTGGATTGCCTCCAGGTGCGTACCCCGGGCGATGAAGGTGACGTTTTCCCCAGCTTGAGCGAGTTTAGCACCAAAAACGCCGCCAACACCGCCCGTCGCCATGACTGCAATCTTCATGGTTCTGCATATCCTTGATTATGATGGGAATTCCACCTTACCCGGCGACGTCCAAGTGGGCCACCGGGAATTGATCGTGGCCAGATGGCTCTTGTTCCAGTCGGCGAGCACCACAATGCGTCTGCCGACAAAGGCACGTGGTTTGCCTATCTTTTACGAAAGTGAGCGGTGACGCTCAGCCGCCACTCTGGTCTCAAAGCTCAATCGGTTGGATGAGGACCGTTCAGCGTATGCTCTTCGTTTGGCATTATGTCCCCGGCGGTCACGCAGTCGAGCGTTTTGCCTGCGCCCTATTCTGACGTGTCTTCAGTCAATTTAATTCAATGATGTTGTGCGAACAGCTCGGAACTCATGGCAACAGAGTTCCACTTACACATCGGCGTTCTCATTCGTCGCGTTGGGAAGCGAAGTGCTGGCCAACACTCTGTGACTTTTCTGCTTCGCAGGACCCTGCGAGACGAAAGCCGTATACTTGGGAGATGATCCTGCGGCCATGGGGAATGCCAGGGTAAAACTCTCCGTTGAATTGGTCGCCGTTCGGCTATTCCAGTGTGTTGAGGCCTTGTCGATAGCCGTTCTGGATTTCTTCTTTCTAGCGTTTCCTGTTAGGAAACAGGAAACGGAATGAACAGTCGCGGCATACGCTAGATTCTCCTGACTACGGGTGAGGATATGGGGCATGTTTGGTGAAACGGTGCCATGTTGCGGCCGTTGGTGGAACGGCGTCACACTCTGTCCAACACAATTCACCATTTCAGAAAGACCTAAAATAAAAGGAGGCCCGCCATGTCAGAGGTCCATGTTGTTGCCGTTAT
>CAJWVP010000033.1 GCA_913048145.1 uncultured Rhodospirillaceae bacterium | reverse complement strand
GATCTGTCCGCAATCATGCGGTTTGGGCTGATGAACGAACAAGCATTGGGAACGACACTGCAGAAAACAACGCTGCATCGCTTGTTCGACCGGCTTCACCATGCACGGCACTCCAATACCCGGCGCGGCAGCCGTCGAAACATTGCCGCCCACTACGACCTGGGTAACGTTTTCTATGGCCACTGGCTCGATCCTTCTATGACCTATTCGTCAGCGCTATTCGAGACCCTGGATGAACCGCTGGCGCCGGCGCAACGGCGGAAATACCTGCGCCTCGCCGCACAACTGGACCTCCAGCCCGGAGATCAGCTTCTGGAGATTGGATGCGGCTGGGGCGGGTTCGCTGAGATCGCCGCCCGGGACTACGGCTGCAACGTGGTTGCCTTGACCCTCTCGCGCGAGCAAGCGGCCTATGCCCGGGATAGGATGGCACGGGCGGGTCTGTCAGGTCAGGTAGAGGTTCGATTGCAAGACTATCGCGACGTTCAGGGAGAGTTCGACAAAATTGTGTCCATCGAGATGTTCGAGGCCGTCGGAGAACAGTACTGGTCTGTCTATTTAGACACTCTGCGCGAACGCCTGGCGCCCTGCGGTAAGGCCGCCCTACAGATCATCACCATGGATGAGGCCTATTTCGACGACTACCGGCAGAACCCAGAATTCATCCAGCGCTATATTTTCCCGGGCGGCATGCTGCCCGAACCCCGTGTCTTCCAGCAGGCTGCAGCAGCGTCCAGATTAGCAATCACCGATCATTTCACGTTCGGTCCATCCTACGGTGAAACCTTGCGGCGATGGGATATGGCGTTCCAAAACGCCTGGTCCGAAATCAAGGCCCTGGGCTTTGATGATCATTTCTACCGCATGTGGCGCTACTATCTTTGCTATTGCGAAGTCGGATTCGATACCGGGCGCATCGACGTCGCCCATTTTACCCTCCAACACGCATGAGTGCCATTGCGGCGACGCCCTTACGTCGGGGGATCCTCCTAGCTTACGCGTCACCAGCCTTTGTTGTTGCCCTCCCAACCATTCCGGTTTACCTGCACCTGCCGACCTTGTACGGCGTCGAAATGGGACTTGGCCTCGCGGCCACGGGTATATTTCTGCTTTTGGCGCGTCTATTTGACACGGTCACGGATCCATTGATCGGATACTTAAGCGATCGGTTTCCCCTTTGCGGGCTTCGGCGCAAGCCTTGGATCCTCATGGGTGCAGGATTGGCCGGCTGGGGGCTGGTCAGGCTCCTTGGTCCGCCACCCGACGCCAACGGTGTTTATCTCCTGACCTGGTCTCTAGTCCTCTACGCCGGTTGGACCATGGTCGCCGTGCCTTATATGGCGTGGGGCGCGGAATTGCATCCCGATTACAATGAACGAGTGCGCATCACAGGATGGCGCGAAGGCATAGCATTGATGGGCATGTTGGGGGCTGGCGGATTGGCCGCTTACATGACGGAAACGGCGGGTGCAGCCGCAGCACCTAGTGCCGTTGCTTGGACAGCGACCGGACTTGGTTTGATTTTTATACCTATCCTACTGTGGTTTGTCCCCGAGCGTACATCGGCTCGCACTGTCGAAAACCCGCTGCGCCTGAAGAAACTAAAGAGCCTCCTCGGCAATGCGCTTTTTCTGCGCTTGTTATCAGCCTGGTTCGTGAATGGTTTGGCCAACGGCATCCCAGCCGCCCTGTTTTTCTTGTATTTGGAGCATGGCCTGGGCGTCGCAGAAAATGTGCGCCCACATTTCATCCTGGTTTACTTCGTGGCCGCCATCGCAGCCATTCCCCTATGGCTACGATTGAGCCGCAATACTAGCAAACATCGGACCTGGTGCTGGGCAATGATCCTGGCCTGTGCGGCCTTCGCCGTCGTGCCCGCGCTACCGGCCGGTGCGGAAGCCGCGTTTATGTTAATCTGCATCCTCACCGGCGCGGCGCTCGGCGCAGACCTAGCCTTGCCACCGGCAATCCAAGCTGACGTGGCTGATTATGACCAATGGCGCTTTGGCGCCGACCGCACCGGTGTCCAATTCGCCCTGTGGGGTATGGCCACGAAACTTGCTTTGGCAGCGGCCGTAGGCCTTGCACTCCCCGGCGTGGCCTGGATGGGATTTGATCCGGAGTTACCGTCCGAGGCAGGACGCTCAGCGTTAATCGTGATCTATGCCGGTGTACCCGTCGTAATAAAGATAGTCGCTATTGTGGCCATATGGAAGTTTCCGTTAAGCGCCGCGCGACACACGGCAATAAGTCGCCGGCTTAGACAACGCCTCACTCTATCGAGCCCCGGAAAACACAAATGACCGTATCAAGACTGTTCGCTGGGGTGTTAACCTTCTCTATTTTGAGCGGATGTACGGGCATGAAGATTGATGATTTCAAAAACTCTGAGCCGGCCTTTGTTCTCGAGGAATATTTTGCCGGCGAAGTTCGAGCCTCGGGCATGTTTGAGGACCGTTTTGGCATCGTGCGCCGGCAGTTCACTGTAGATATCAAAGGGGCTTGGGACGGCAAAGTGCTCATACTTGACGAACGTTTTCACTACAGCGACGGCGAAAAGGATCGGCGTGTATGGACCATAGAGAAGACCGGCGACACTAGTTATGTGGGTCGTGCCGACGATGTCATAGGCCTGGCGCACGGTGAAGTGCGAGGGAATGCACTTAATTGGCGTTACGATTTAAAACTGAAGGTGGGTGACGGTATTTGGCGCGTACACTTTGACGATTGGATGTTTCTTCAGTCGTCTGGACTTTTGCTTAACCGCGCCCGTGTATCAAAACTGGGCATCGACATTGGGACGGTGACGCTAGCCTTCATGAGAGCGGGCAAGCAGTTGGTTCAAGACGGTCAAACCATTACCGCGTGGCCAACTGTCGACGCAGAACGCCGAGCAGCCAACCAATAACTGGCAGCCTTTCATAAAAGTTACTGGCAGCATCCCAGTAGTCGATATGTTCGCAAATTCGGCCATCTGAGGAAAACCGCAGGACAGTGGTGCCCTCGAACGTCCAGGGTTTACCGCGGAGTTCCCCCTCAAATTGCCACGCCATCATCCCTGTTGACGCGTTACCGTGCGCCTCGCTCACCGAAAAGCGAACTGGACCGACCTCTGCGAACATGTCAGAAAACACCCGTATCATATGGTCCACGCCAGTCACATCGTTGAAGGGATCGACGAAGTGTACGTCCGATGTAACATGATTGGAAAGCGTCGACAGATTGTCCGCGGTCAGCCCCTCGAGGACAACCGCATAAGTTTCGATGGGTGTCGTCACGGTTTGATCATCCGACGGGTCACAACGAAGAACAAGCGGTCGGGCAAAATACGGAGTGCCTTCATGATGAGGGCAAAGCTGCGCGGAAAACTGACCTCGAACCGATCGCTGGCAAGGCCGCGCATAATTTGATCAGTCGCCTCGTCCACGGTCACGAGGAACGGCATTTTGAAATCGTTTTGATCCGTGAGCGGAGTTTCCACAAACCCCGGCGTGATGACTTGAAGCTTGATGCCCATGGCATCCGATTCGGGACGCAAGGCCTCGCACATGTTGATCAACGCCGCCTTGCTGGCACCGTAGGCGGCCGAAGTGGGTAATCCTCTGTAGCCAGCCAGAGAGGAAACCACGGCGATATGCCCCGACCCTCGCCGCCGCATGATCGGAAGAAGATTGGTCAATCCATAAACCGTGCCCATCACGTTAGTTTCCATGAGCCGCCGAAAGGGTTCAGCATCTAGATCGGCCGCCGTCACCGGAATGTGGGTGCCGGCGTTGAGAACGGCTAGGTCCGGCGGGCCCCAATCAGCCTCTATGGCGGTGAGAACCGCCCGGGTCGCCGATGGGTCCGTAATATCAAGAACATGCGGATGTAAATGGCCATCGGGACATGCCTCGGCGAGGCTTTCTAGGTCCGCCACGGTCCGGGCGCTGGCGCAGACAGTCCAACCGTCCTCAGCCAGCCGCTTGGCCAGTCCCCGGCCGATACCTTTTCCAGCGCCTGTGACCCATGCAACCCGGCGGGCAGAGACTTCGCTCACGGCTCAGCCTTGCCGTCACCCTGGCATCGGCGGCATGCGTATTCGATGGGCGTCCCGTCCCGGCCCATAAAACGGAGCTTCACCCAGCGCCCAGCGTCGTCGTACCAGACCTCCGTGTCCACCAAATCCCCAGTGTAGGCATATCGGGTGGCGACCACATCACCGCGCTCCGTGGCAATGGCCTCGCGTCCCTTCGCAACCAGCGTCACGTTGTTGACGTTCCCAGTGAGCGTGTTCAGCACGCGTTTCTGGCCCAGCACATCGGCATTCCAATGATTGGTCGGGATGATCGGAGCTTCGGTGCTATAGGTCTTCTCCTTTAAATGGATCTGCATTCGATCGCCAGATCGGGTCACAAGCATGGAGAAACGTTCGCCGTCATCATTAGTATTCGTGCGCAAGCGGTGCAATTCGCCCTTCACCCATCGCGCGTCTGCCTCATAGCGGTAGCGGAAGGCGAAAAAGGCTAAAAACCGCACCTCCAGTTCGAAGATGCTGCGCACATTCCACCCGTTGGCATCGTGGTCGAACCGAACTTTGTGGGCCCCGATCGTCTCGCCCTTGCGGATCACGTCGAAGGCAATGCCGTCGCCATAAAGCCGGGGCCGGTTTATTTGATCACCGGCGGTGGCCTCCGCAACGGCCGGGGGCGACATGACAAAAGTCACGACCGCGCAGATGAGAGAGAGATGGCGTCGCATACCTAATTCCGGACACAGCCCTACTTTATGGTCAAGTCATACTTTAGACGGGCGCTACAGCCCGTCGGATCACCATTGTGAAACCCACATTTTCACCCGCATGAGCATTTTGAAACATCCATGCCTTGGCGTGCGCAGCGTAAAGGTTCATTCCATAAAGTGGAACAGAGCGTTATGCTTCTGCCCCACGAATGACCGACCGCCACGCCGGTTCGGGTCTGGAGTCGAGAGGGACAAAGACGTTGCAAGACATGAATTACGAAGCACCGACCAGCGTCGAAGCAGCTGTCGCGGCACTGGCCGCGGCCGATGACGAGGCGCACATTTTCGCTGGCGGCACGGATCTTTTGGTGCAATTGCGGGAAGAAATGATCCGGCCAAGTCTGTTCGTCGATATAAAACGGATCATAGAAACCCGCACCATCACTGTCGACGACACCCACGTGCGTATTGGTGCCGCAGTCACAGGCGCCGAGCTCAGCGAACATGACGCCGCGAAGGCGCTCCTCCCGGGCGTGGTTGAGGCGGTGGAACTCATCGGTTCCGCCCAAGTCCAGGGTCGTGCCACCGTTGGCGGCAACTTATGCAACGCCTCACCAGCTGCGGACAGCGTCCCGGCCTTGATCGCAGCCGGCGCCTTCGCACAGATCGCGGGACCAAACGGCCTTCGCGTGGTCGCCGTGGAAGACCTCCTCGCCGGCCCCAGTCGGACCAACTTGAGCGGCAACGAGTTCGTTGTCTCCCTGGATATACCAAAACCCACCACCCGGAGCGCGGACGCCTACTTACGCTTTATTCCGAGAACGGAGATGGATATCGCCGTAGTAGGCGCCGGTGCCGCCGTAACCTTGGATGCGGACGGCACCTGCACCGCGGCACGACTGGCACTTGGCGCCGTGGCCCCGACGGCCCGACTGGTTCCGGCCGCGGCCACGGCCATGATCGGAAAAAAAATCGATGATACGGTCCTGGCCAGCGTCGCCGCCGCGGCACGCGACGCCTGTAACCCCATTGACGATAAACGCGGCACCGTCGCATTCCGAATTCACGTGGCCGGCGTGCTTGCCATCCGCGCCGTCAAGATCGCCATCGAGCGCGCGGAGGCAAAATAATGGCCCGACATCTGATCAACGCCATGGTTAATGGCGATCGTGTTGAATTTGTTTGCGGGACGGGGCAGACCTTGCTGGACGTCCTGCGCGGCGAATTGCATCTCACCGGCACCAAGAACGGTTGCGGGACGGGGGATTGCGGCGCCTGTACGGTGGTCCTGAACGGTCGTCCCATCAACGCGTGTCTGGTCCTAGGCGCGGAAGTGGACGGCTCCGAGATCGAAACCATCGAAGGCATGGCGCAGGGCGGTGAACTGCACCCTCTACAACAGAAGTTTCTCGACCATGCCGCCCTGCAATGTGGGATCTGCACACCAGGGATACT
Source organism: uncultured Rhodospirillaceae bacterium (assembly GCA_913048145.1). Lineage (GTDB taxonomy): Bacteria > Pseudomonadota > Alphaproteobacteria > Rhodospirillales > Casp-alpha2 > UBA3470. The sequence goes on along the minus strand of CAJWVP010000033.1, from coordinate 7,589 downwards.
GAAAATGGCGCAGGCCTACCTGGAGACCAATCCAGATCCCACGGAAACGGAGGTCCGGTTCGCCCTGGCCGGCAACCTCTGCCGATGCACAGGTTATGATAAGATCGTCCGCGCCGTACTGGACGCGGCCGCCGAGATGAGAGCGAGTGAGACATGAATGAGATCAAGACGCCGCGTGGCGGAAGCAACTATCAATGGGTCGGCAAGAACACGCCGCGCCCCGACGGGGTCGACAAGGTCACGGGCAGGGCGCGCTACGGCGACGACATGATCGTGCCAGGCATGCTGCACGGGAAAATTCTACGAAGCCCCCATGCGCACGCCAAGATCCTCTCTATCGACACATCAAAGGCGGAGGCGCTCGACGGTGTGAAGGCGGTAGTCACCAGCGCCGATATTCCCGATCATCCCATGGCGCAACCGCCCTATCCACCCATCGTCAACGATTTTCACGATATCTCTCGCAACGTCATGGCCCGGGAAAAGGTGCTCTATGACGGCCACGCGGTAGCGGCTGTCGCCGCCATTTCGGAGGAGATCGCTCGCGACGCCATCAAACTGATCAAGGTTGAATACAAAGTTCTGCAACACATCCTGGACCCGCGCGAGGCCGCCCAGCCGGACGCCGTGGTCCTGCACGAGGACCTGTTCACCTACGGCGTCGAGCCCAAGCCCACAAAACCTTCTAACATCTTCCGCGTCATGCATGGCGAACGCGGTGACTTGAATGCTGGCTTCGCTGAGGCTGATCTGGTTATTGAACGAGAGTTTTCCTCACAACCTGTGCATCAGGGCTATATAGAACCTATGGCCTGCATCGCGACCACGTCTGAGGACGGCGCGGTGGAGCTCTGGACTTCGACCCAGGGCCACTTTGTTCAACGGACCCTGCTGTCCAAACTCCTCAATATGGAGATGGCGAAAATCCGTGTTACCGCGTCTGAGATCGGCGGCGGCTTTGGCGGCAAAACTACGGTCTACGCCGAGCCGTTAGCCATTCGCTTGTCCCAGAAGACTGGTCGGCCCGTGCGCATGACCATGACGCGCTCAGAAGTGTTCCGCGCCACAGGGCCGACGGTGGGTTCCAAAACCCGAATAAAGGTCGGCATGAAGAAAGATGGCACCATCACCGCCGGCGAGGCTGAGATTTGGTACCAGGCGGGTGCCTTTAAGGGTTCGCCGATCGGTCGTGCCGTCGACACTTTCTTCTCGCCCTATACGGTGGCCAACTGCAAGGCTGCCGCCTACGACGTTTGCGTCAACCGTCCAAAAGTTGCCGCCTACCGCGCACCGGGCGCCACCATGGCCTGCTATCCCATGGAGAGCGTGGTCAACGAACTCGCCAAGGAATTGGGTCTGGATCCCGTTGAAGTGCGCCTGAAGAACGCGGTCAAGGAAGGTGACGAAAGCCTAATGGGCACCAAACATGGCCGTATAGGTCTGGTCGAGGTCCTGGAGGCAGTAAAGGAACACCCACACTACAAGGCGCCACTAGGCGACAACGAGGGCCGCGGCTTTGCTGTCGGCTACTGGCTGCACGGCGGCGGTTTGAGCAGCGCGGCCGTCAACCTTATGGATGATGGTACATTGGGCGTTGCTACTGGAAACCCAGACATCGGTGGATCTCGATCTTCCATGCGGGCTATGGCGGCGGAAGAGTTAGGCGTCAACGTGGAACTGTTGAAGCCGATCATTGCCGATACCGGGTCGCTGGGCTTCAGTTACCTGACCGCCGGTAGCCGCACCACCTACGCCACTGGCATGGCAGTGGTCAACGCAACCCGGGAGGTAATCGATAAGCTCCGGGCCTTGGCCGCGAAAAAATGGGATATTCCCGTCGAGGACGTGCGCTGGGACGCCGGCCAAGCCATTGCCACCGATAACTACAAGGACATCAAGCCGCTGAGCCTCAAGGAACTGGCCGGCATGGCCACCTCTATGGGCGGTCCCGTGGCCGGGCACTCGGAAATCAACGCATCCGGCCAAGGCGCAACCTTCTGTGCGCAGTTGGTGGATGTAGAGATTGACCCCGACACAGGCTTCACCTCGACGAAGCGTCACACCGTATTCCAGGATGCTGGCCGCGCCATTTCCCCGGATTACGTGGAAGGCCAGATGCAGGGCGGCGCCGTGCAGGGCATTGGCTGGGCTCTGAACGAGGAATACATATATGATGATGAGGCCCGACTTCAAAACACGGGCTTCCTGGATTACCGCATGCCTGTGGCCTCCGACGTGCCAATGATCGACACAGTCATCATTGAGGTACCCAACCCCAACCATCCCTATGGGGTACGCGGCGTTGGCGAGCCGCCACTGGTGTCGGCGCCAGCCGCCGTGGCCAATGCGGTGGAGAATGCCATCGGCCAAACCATGAGTGACCTGCCTCTGTCGCCACCAAAAATCTTGGCGGCCCTGCATGCCCAAGCGGCTGGTGATGACTAAAGGGCGCAACGCGTGATGAGACGCGCCGTAGGTAAAAATCTGCGCAACCGGCGCGGCACGGCGTCGAGGAGGAGCCAAGCGTGACCAGCATCAATACCATCAAGGGATCATCCGCTTTTCTAGCACTGCTCAAGGAAAACGGCATCACTCACATGTTCGGCAATCCAGGCACCACGGAGCTGCCGATCATGGATGCCATGAAGGATCATCCTGATCTGACCTATGTGCTGGGCCTCCAGGAATCTCTGGTTGTCGCTATGGCGGACGGGTATTCGCGCGCGTCAGGTCAATTAGCGGCCTGTAACGTGCACGTAGCGCCGGGACTCGGGAACGCTATCGGGTCTATCTACAATGCCAAGTTCACGGGCACGCCAATCATCGTTACCGCCGGCCAGCAGGAACAAGGCCACGGATTGACCGAGCCTTTGCTCTACGATCCGCTAGTGCCCATGGCAGACCCAGTGGTTAAATGGGCCGCCGAGGTAACCCGATTGGAGGATCTGCCGCGCATCGTCCATCGGGCCGCGAAGATAGCAATGACCCCCCCCACGGGCCCGGTATTCTTGTCCTTGCCGGGCGACATCCTAAACGCGGAGGCCGGCATCGATCTGGGCAAGCCCACCCGGGTGGATACCCGAAACCGGCCAGCGGATGACGTTCTGGAGAAGTTGGCTGACATATTGTTGGCCGCCAAGAACCCTTGTATCGTCTGCGGCGACGAAATTGTAAAAAGTGACGCACTGTCAGAAGCTGGCGACTTCGCGACGACGCTGGGCGCCGCCGTGTATCAGCAATCTGTCCCCTATGGGGCGCACTTCATATCCGAACATCCCTGCTACATCGGCGGGTTAAGCCGGGACCAGGGAGACGTGCGGAACGTTCTATCGGCCTATGACATGATGATATCGGTCGGCGCCGATCCGTTGCGCATGTCGGTCTATTCCGAAATTGACCCCCTGCCCAACGGCATGTCGGTGATCCAGATTGGGCTCCTGGATTGGGAAATGGGCAAGAACTTCGCCGCCGACATGGCCGTACGTGGAGATGTCCGCGAAACCCTCCGCGCCCTCATTCCGATCCTGCAGGCGAAAGGTGGCGACGCCTTGGCCAAGAAGGCGGCCGCTGGCATCGATGCCATGGCGCCCCGCAACTGGTCGGCAACCCGCCAAGCCATGGGCGAGAGCGTCCGCGCCGCCAAGGACGTTAACCCCATCGACCCCAATTGGATGACTTGGCAGATGGTGGAGAATCTACCCAAGAACGCGGTCATGGTGCATGAAGGCCTGACCACCACCTGGCAAATGCACAAGATGCTCGCCTACACGGATCGATACTCTTATCACGGCTTTGGCTCGGGCGGAATCGGCTGGGCCGTGCCGGCAGCCATCGGCATTCAGCTGGCGGATCTATCACGGCCCGTTTGCGCGGTGATCGGCGACGGCAGTTCTATGTATTCGATCCAGGCACTCTGGACAGCGGCGAACTTGAAACTCCCTATGACCTACGTGATCTGTAACAACAAGTCCTATCGAATTATCAAGCAGCGCCTGAAAGCCTTCCACGGCAATGATCATTTTGTCGGCATGGACTTCAACGCCCCCCATATCGACTTCGTCCAACTGGCACACTCCATGGGCGTGACGGCGGAGCGTATCGAGGATCCAGGCAAGATTGGCCCCGCGGTTAAGGCAGCCATGAACAACCCGGCGCCAAACCTCCTCGACATTGTTGTGGATGGATCGGTGTGAGCGGCGGCTCCCTAGATGGGATCCGCATAATTGATCTAACGTCGGTGGTGATTGGCCCCATCTGCACGCGCACGCTGGCTGACCAGGGCGCCGACGTGATCAAAGTGGAGCCACCTTCGGGGGATTTGCTTCGCAACCTGGCCAAGGGCGGTCGCAATCCCGGCATGCCAGGGAAGTTTTTGAACTTCAACCGCAACAAGCGCTCTATTTGCCTGGATTTGAAGAAGCCGGCGGGCGCAGATGCGGTGCGCCGGTTGGTGAAAACCGCGGATGTCTTCGTCTCCAACGTGCGCCCCTCCGCCCTAACGAGGGCCGGCCTGGATTGGGACACGTTGCATGCCCTGAACCCACGCCTCATCTACTGCGGCATCGTCGCCTTCGGAGAGGGTGGCCGATACTACAATCAGCCCGCCTACGACCCCATCGTCCAAAGCCTGTCGGGGATTGCCGGAACCTTTGAGCGCGCCCATGGCAAGCCGATTTTTGTACCGATGGTCATGAGTGACCATGTCACAGGCTTGATCGCGGCGCAGTGCATCGGCTTTGCCTTATATCGCCGAGAAAAGACAGGTGTCGGCGAAACCATTGAGGTGCCCATGCTGGAGAATATGGCATCCTTCGTCATGAGCGAACACATGGGCGGTGAGACCTTCATACCCGCCGCCGGCCCTACAGGCGACAACCGCTTGGTCAGCCCCGATTATCGCCCGCAGCCCACCAAGGACGGTTACATCACCATTAGCCCCAACACCGACGCCCAGGCCTTCGCATTCTTCGACGCCATCGGCCGGCCTGAATTGAAGACGGATCCACGGTTCGACAGCCCAGCGTCGCGCACAGCGCACGCGCACGACTATTTCGAAGTCCGTGCAAAAGGCTTGGCGCAGCGGACCACGGACGAATGGATGAAACTGTTTGCCGAGCTAGATATTCCGGCCGCACGCTATAATACCATTGATGACCTGTTCGATGATCCACATCTCAATGACGTGAACTTCTTCAGGGAAGTTGACCACCCGAGCGAGGGTCGCATCCGGACGACTAAGATTCCAAACGCATTCGGGGGTGGCGGGCGTGATGGAGAGCTGACTGCGCCACTGAAAGGTCAACACACCAACGAGGTGCTGATCGAAGCTGGATACAACAAAAATGAGATCGAAGACATGCTCTCCGAAGGCAGCGCCCTCGAGGGGGATTAGCGGACAGCGTTGTCGAATTCTAGTGCATCAGCCCTAGTGCGCGTTCACCTAACCTTTCCACACGACATCTCCATCATTGGCATATACGCCGCATTTGGACGCACGCTCTTCACATTTGCGGATCCGCGCCCCTTTCTTGACATCTCTCTCGATTAATAAAATTTGTGATTCAATACAGCATTTACTGCCAGTGTCGGACCATCAAACAAAGTTCTAAAACCCAAACTACTAGCCATCGGGCCTCAGGCCGCGCGCCGATCATCCATTGCTCCAACGGCTCGGCCTGACTATCGTCGGACAAGTACAATCCTACTCAAGAGACAGCAGCATGGAAAACAGCAGCGCCATTACGCAAGTCTTCCTCCCATTGAGCCTGGCGTTCATCATGTTCTCGGTCGGCTTAGAACTGGTGGTCGACGACTTTAGACGAATTCTTCTGCGGCCAAAGGATTTTGCCGTCGGTGCACTCAGCCAGGTCATTGTGCTTCCGCTCGTCGCCTTCTCACTACTGTCGATGTGGCCCATGGCGCCGGCCCTCGCGGTTGGCGTGATGATTATCGCTGCCTGCCCCGGCGGCGTCACCTCAAATCTGATGACCTACCTAGCGCGCGGTGACACGGCACTGTCCGTTTCCCTTACGGCGACAATCTCTCTTGCGGCTGTCATCACCCTGCCGTTAATCGTCGGATTTTCGATCACCCACTTCATGGACGCCGACACCGCACCTTCGCTTTCCATTGGTAAAACCGTCTTGAGCGTCTTCCTAATCACCACGGTGCCAGTCATCATCGGTATGGTAGTGAACCGCTTCGCGCCAAAGTTCGCGCGGCGGTTCGAGCGGTCTACGCGGCTCATCGCATCCGTGTTGTTCGTGGTCATCATCGCCGGCGCGATTTTTGCTGAATGGGCGAACATAGCGGATTATTTCCGCCAGGCGGGACCGGTAACCATGGCACTCAACGTGATCATGATGAGCGTGGCCATAGGGCTGGCGAAGGTAGCTCGTTTGGGGCCACGTCAACAAATGGCGATCACTCTGGAATGCGGCCTGCAAAACGGCACCCTGGCAATCTTTGTCGCCGCTACGCTGATCGGTTCCAAGGCCATGACGATTCCGGCCGCCATATACAGTCTGCTGATGTTTGCAACCGCGATTGCTTACCTGTTTTCTGCCATGCGGCGACGCGTATGAGACTTGGCCGGTCAAAAAGCTCGAACTACTCCCATATAGGCGCGAAGGCAGCGCCGCGCCGGGTGGTCTAATAAGCATAAATCACCACCAGATTAAGTGGCAGGCGCAACAGATCCATGGTTTTCGCAACGACCGCAATGTCAGTTGTCAATCCGGATCGGCGTCACTGACATTTGATGACTTTCAGGACAGATTAGAGTTAGTTTCTTGTTTCTTAGGGTCAGTAACTCATTACATCTCCTATTCCATGTAATCAGGTTGGCTTTGTAAACGCGTTCCGCATCTTGATCACCTTGGCGCGGGTCACGCAGCCCTCGGCATGATCGTTGACTAGGCCCATGGCCTGCATGAGGGCATAGACTGTGGTTGGGCCGACGAACTTCCAACCGCGGTTCTTGAGATCCTTCGAGATAGCCACCGATTCCGGCGAGGTGGAAACAACCATAGATACATCGCGCGTCTTGGGGTTCGGTTCATAACTCCAGAAATATGCCGCTAGAGAACCCTCCACCTTCACCATCTCCTTAGCCCGCTGGGCATTGTTGACGGTGGCCTTAATCTTGCCGCGGTGACGGATGATGCCAGAATCTTCAAGAAGGCGTTCCATATCCTTCTCTGTGAACCGGGCAACCTTATTGAAGTCGAATTTCTTGAAGGCTTTGCGAAAGTTCTCCCGCTTCGCCAGAATGGTCCGCCAACTGAGTCCGGACTGAAAGCCCTCCAGGCAGATTTTTTCAAACAGACGCTGGTCGTCATCGACGGGAAAACCCCATTCATTGTCGTGATAGGCCATGTAATCGGGCGTGGCCGCGCACCAGCCGCAGCGGGGTTCGCCGTCGAGACCTTCGAAAATCTTGCTCATGAATTCAGGGCTCCTTGTTCAGCCGGGCAGCGGGCGGGCGGCGAATGCCAAATCCAGAATGTCGCACTCTATATTGAAGTCGCAGTAGAAGTTCCGCCGGGAAATCTTGACGAAATTAGCAATGTCTCCGAACGTAGTACTCT
>CAJWVP010000032.1 GCA_913048145.1 uncultured Rhodospirillaceae bacterium | reverse complement strand
CATCACAGTCATTCGCACGATCACGGGCACAGTCACGGTCATCACGATGATCACGATCATGACCATGGTCATCATCCTTATCCCCATGCGGATCACCCGCTGGGGCCGGTCAGCATGGAAAAATCGGATCTTAAAACAGATTAGACCGATGACCGATTATCTCCGAAATCCGGAAGAAATATATCGAAAATCCTTTGCAATCGTTCGCGAAGAGACCGACCTATCGCGGGTTTCAACCGAGATCGCGGAAATTGTTACTCGTTTGGTTCATGCCTGCGGTATGCCTGAAATCGCATCGGATATCGCCTATTCGGACGGCCTGGTTTCGGCAGGCCGCAAAGCTTTGGCGGACGGTAAATCGATCGTGACTGATGTGCGGATGTTGGACGCCGGCATCATTCGACATCGATTGCCCGCCTCGAATCCCGTTCTGTGCGCTATTGGCGACGAAGGCCTTGCCGAGGAGGCAAAAAGCCGCAACACGACACGTTCGGCGGTTGCGATCGAGAAACTGTCAGACGCATGGACCGGCGGAATCGTCGCTATCGGCTCGGCACCCACAGCTCTGTTTCGTGTCCTCGAGATGATCAACGACGGTGCTCCACCGCCTGCAGTCATCCTCGGCTTTCCCGTCGGCTTCGTAGGTGCGGCCGATTCAAAGGAAGCCCTGATAGAGGCGGACAACGGCGTGCCCTTTATAACCTTGCGCGGACGGCGCGGAGGCAGCGCGCTTGCAGCGGCAGCCGTCAACGCGCTCGCCGGGCCACTGGAAGGATAACCAGCGATGAAGGCGAAATGGCTCTCCATCATCGGTATCAGCGAAGACGGCCTCAAAGGCCTAACGCCTGCTGCGCGTGCCATCGTCGATAACGCCGAGGTCTTCGTCGGCGGCGCACGCCATCTCGCCATGGTACCGGAAGATGGGCGCGAACGACTCACTTGGCCAAGCCCGATTCGCACATTGCTGCCCGAAATCGAAAAACTACGTGGCCGTCGGGTTTGCGTTCTTGCGACAGGCGATCCGCTGCACTATGGCGTCGGCACGACGATCCTGCGCGGCGTCGATATTGACGAAGTCACAATCGTCCCCAGCCGCTCCGCATTTACCATGGCCACGGCGCGGCTCGGCTGGACGCGGCACGAAGTCGAGTGTCTCACGCTGCATGGCCGCGCCTTTTCGATCTTGAACACTTATGTGCAACCCGGTGCGAAACTGCTCATCCTGACCGATGATGGCAGCACGCCGGGGAAGATCGCCAACGCTCTCTGTGGCATGGGCTATAGCGAGAGCCGCATCAGCGTCTTCGAACGCATGGACAGCGCCTCCGAGGGCAAAGTGCAATCGACGGCCGCTGATTGGCTTGGCGCCGAGACGGACGACTTCAACACGGTCGCTGTCGAATGTATCGCGGGCCCGGACGCGACATCTCGAAGCCGGATACCAGGCTTGGCGGACGAGGCGTTCGTTAACGACGGACAACTCACGAAACGCGAAGTTCGGGCCATGACACTTGCCGCCCTTTGTCCGACGCCAGGCGAGATGCTTTGGGATGTTGGTGCGGGATGTGGGTCCGTTGCAATCGAATGGATGCGCGTGCACCCCCGAAACGAAGCCGTTGCCATGGAAAGTAATCCAGACCGCGTACAGATAATTGCCGCGAATGCCGAAGCACTTGGCACGCCGGGCCTACACATCATCGCCGGCAGAGCGCCCACCGCCTTCTCCGAATTACCAGCCCCAGACGCTATCTTCATCGGCGGCGGGCTTTCAAACGGAGGTTTAATCGAAGCATCATGGACGGCGTTACGCTCAGGCGGCCGATTGGTCGCAAACGTCGTCACGGTTGAAGGCGAACGCCGGTTGATGGATTGGCGAGAAGCTTATGGCGGCGAACTCACCCGCGTTTCGGTCGAGCGCGCCGAGCCGGTCGGCCGCTTTACCGGTTGGCGGCCCGCCATGACCGTCACGCAATATTCGGGCGCAAAACCATGAGCGGTACTCTTTACGGCATCGGTGTCGGCCCCGGCGATCCGGACCTCATTACATTAAAAGGTTACCGGGTCCTGCAAGCCGCGCCCGTCCTCGCCTATCCGGCACCGGAGACGGGCGACAGTCTCGCTCGGCAAATCGTGGCACCGCACCTGACGGATGAAAAAACCGAAATTGTGATCCGCATGCCCCTCTCCGCACCGAAGTTCCCCGACAATGCCGTCTATGGGGAAGCAGCAACGCAACTGGAACGGCATCTGGCCAACGGACAAGACGTGGCGGTCCTCTGCGAGGGCGATCCGTTTTTCTATGGATCGTTTATGTATCTCTTTGCCCGAATGGCCGAAAGGCACACGGTCGAAGTCGTTCCCGGTGTCTCATCGCCGATGGCCTGCGCAGCGGTATTGGGCGCGCCCTTGGCTGCGCAGAACGATATTCTAACGATCCTGCCTGCACCCCTTCCCTCCGTTCAACTAAAAGCACAGCTGGATGCGACTGATGCGGCAGCCATCATCAAACTCGGTCGTCACTTCGAACGTGTCCGTGCGCTCATCTCGGACTTAAACCTTCTGGACCGCGCCCGTTATATAGAACGGGCAACGATGGATGCCGAAAGGGTGGTCCCGCTCGCGGCCGTCGAGCCCAGTTCATCGCCCTACTTCTCAATGATCCTCGTGCACCGGCGGGGGCAAGCGTGGTTGCGATGAATGAACCCGCCATCATCGTCCTCACGAGAAATGGACAAGAAACCGCCAAGCGCATATGCGCTGCTTTGCCCGAGTCAGAGATTTTCGTGCGCCGAGGTCGCACCACTGGCGGAACCGAATTCGACGACACAGGCGAGACCCTTCGCAACCTGTTCACAAATGGTCGGACGATCATCGGTATTTGCGCCGCCGGAATTTTGATCCGATTGCTGGCGCCCGTCTTCAATTCGAAACGGGAGGAACCTCCAGTACTCGCCGTCTCTGAAGACGGGGGTATCGTTATACCCTTGCTGGGCGGACACCGGGGCGGCAACCGTCTCGCAACGGAACTGTCCAAAACACTCGGCGGGCAATCCGCCATCACCACCACCAGCGACCGGCGGTATGGCGTGGCATTGGATGATCCGCCATCCGGCTGGGTTCTCTCCAATCCAGAGAATGCGAACACTTTTCTCGCAAGGCTGCTCGGCGGCGCCAATATCCAGGTTCACGGTGTTGCGGACTGGGTGACAAAAAGCGATCTGCCACTGTCCAAGTCGGGTGATCTTATCATTGAAGTGGCTGATACAGTGACCGAGGGTGGTCCAGACCATCTCGTCTATTACAAACGCGATCTGGCAATTGGCATTGGTTGCGAGCGCGATACGTCGGCAGATGAGATAAAGAACCTCGTCACCCAAGTTCTGGCGACAAATAACCTGCCAAGAACGGCGATCGCCGGCATTTACTCCATCGACTTGAAAATGGACGAACCGGGGATCGCTGAGACAGCGGCTAGTGTTAGTGTTCCTTTACGGTTTTTCGATCCAGATACGCTCGAAGCGGAAACGCCGCGTCTCGCCAACCCGTCCGAGGTGGTTTTTCGCGAGGTCGGCGCCCACGGCGTCGCAGAAGCGGCCGCTTTGGCTGCAGCAGGGATGGAGAGCGCGCTTCTTGTTCCAAAGGTAAAGAGTCCCCGTGCGACCTGTGCAATCGCCCGCGCAACCGGTCCAATCGAAGATCACCCTGGAACCCCGCGGGGCCGACTTTCACTTGTCAGCCTTGGCCCCGGCCAAGAAGGCTGGCGCAGCGGCGAGGCTGCCCAGAGATTGCGCGACGCTGAAGATATCATTGGCTTCAAAGCGTATTTCAATTTAATTGAGGACATTCCGTTATCGGGCGACATCCACACCTTCGAGATCGGCGCGGAAAGCGACCGGGTCCAGAAAGCTTTTGCGCTGGCAGCAACAGGTCGACGGGTTGCCCTAATCTGTTCGGGCGACGCGGGGATCTATGCGATGGCGGCTCTCGCGTTTGAAATATTGGAAGAGACGCCGCATGCTAGCTGGCGTCGTATTTTAATCGATGTCGCGCCCGGTATATCGGCAATGCAGGCCGCCGCTGCTCGGATCGGAGCACCTCTCGGTCACGATTTTTGCACGATATCGCTCTCCGACCTTCTCACACCATGGCCCATTATCGAGAGACGGATCAAAGCGGCGGCTAAAGGAGATTTTGTGGTGGCATTCTACAACCCAGTCTCCAAGCGTCGCGTCACCCAGCTTCCGGCCGCACGCGATATTCTGCTCTCGCATCGGCCAAAAAACACGCCCGTCGTCCTGGCTCGAAATTTGGGTCGCCCAAATGAGGCCGTTCGTGTGATATCTCTCGACGAACTGTCGACAGATGGCGTCGATATGACAACCCTAGTCCTGGTAGGCTCATCTGAGACCCGTCGCATAAACCGGGGTTCCGAAGGCGTTTGGGTCTACACACCCCGCGGTTACGCGGCTAAGCAAGTTGAGGGGACAGGTGAATGACCGTCTATTTTATCGGCGCTGGGCCGGGTGCAGCCGACTTAATCACGGTACGCGGGCAGAGCCTTATCTCGGCATGTCCGGTTTGCCTCTACGCCGGCTCTCTCGTCCCGACGGAGATCATCGAGGCCGCACCTAAGGATGCGAGCGTGATCGACACAGCATCTCTTACGCTCGACGAAATTATCGACCAAATCGCAACAGCAAATGCGGCTGGGCATCACGTCGCACGCGTCCATTCGGGCGACCCTTCGATTTACGGCGCCATCGGGGAGCAAATGAGCCGCCTTAAAGCCCTAGATATCCCTTATGAGATCGTTCCGGGTGTACCCGCTTTCGCGGCAGCGGCTGCGGTTCTCCAAACTGAACTAACGCTCCCCGACGTAAGCCAAACTGTCATCCTGACCCGAACAGCGATGAAATCCTCCGCCATGCCGGAAGGTGAAGACCTAGCCACCTTGGCGCAAAGCCGCGCGACGTTGGCGATTCACCTATCGGTTCGAAATATTCGCGCCGTCGTTGAAGCGTTAAGTCCTGCCTATGGCGAAGACTGTCCTGTCGCCGTTATCTACCGTGCGACTTGGCCGGACCAGTTAATCCTTCGCGGGACATTGGCCGATATCGCCAAACAAATACGTCAAGCAAAGATCACACGGACCGCGCTAATCCTCGTCGGTCATGCGTTGTCACCGGCGACTGCATCGGAAAGCCGCCTTTATGCCGCGGGACACGTGCACCTGTTCCGTCATCAGAAGACTTCGGCATAGCGCCTATCGAGCCATGCCAAAGCTGCGTCAACCGAAGGCACGGCGGTTCCAGCCGGCGGTGCAGGACGCCTAATCATAACCACCGGCAACGCAAGAGCCCTCGCAGCCTCTATTTTCGCGTAAGTTTCCGTACCCCCGCTGTTTTTCGAGACAATCAGATCGATACGGTTGGTTTCCAGAAGCGCCTTCTCCGACGCAAAATCGAAGGGGCCACGCGCCTGCAAAAGTTGATAGTTTTCAAACTCGGCCGTTTGTTTTGGCCGATCGATGGAGCGGATGAGAAACCAAGCATCGCGACAGAGGGAAAAGGCAGCGATATCTTGTCGACCGATCGTGAGAAACACGCGACATCCATGCTTCGCGACCACCTCGGCTGCCTCAGGGACGTTCGACACTTCCAACCAATGATCGCCCTCAGTCTTCTCCCAAGCTGGGCGCTGGACGACCAGCCGTTCGGTCCACGTCTGATCGCATGCCTCTGCTGCATTACGGGAAATTGTCGCCGCAAACGAATGCGTACCATCTATGACGATATCGACGCATACGGCGCGCAAATAGTCGACCAATCCCACCGTACCACCAAAACCGCCCCGTCGACTCTCACCCTCCACGGGCAACGGATTCTCTGTAGCGCCCGCCAAAGATGTTTCGACGGTAAATCGTTCATCCCCGTCTAGGTGCGCCGCCAGCATCCGCGCTTCGGACGTACCCCCGAGCAGTAATACTTTGATGGGATTAGGCATCCGACCGGCCGACCAAATCGCCATGGCGGTCAAACACCATCACATCCACGACCGTCTCAGGCGCCACATGTTCCAGTGCGGTCTCATGCGCTTTCTGGGCAACCAGATTAGCAATCGGAAACCCTAATTTGCGAGCGATTTGAAGCGCTTGCCCTGCCGTTTCCGCAATACTCAAACGCTCTATGACAGATTCGGCGCCACCTGCAGCCGCCACTTCACCGATCAACCAATCAAGGTCGACGCTGCCGCGCTTCGAGTGCAAATCGAGCAACCCTGCGCCAAGCTTACTGAGTTTTGCAAACCCGCCGGCGATGGTTAGACGCTGTATCGGATGGCGTCGTAGGTACTTCAGAGTTCCACCGACAAAGTCACCCATGTCGATCAACGCCTCTTCCGGCATGTCGAACATCGATTGAACCGCCCGTTCGGATGTCGATCCGGTCGAAGCTGCGGCATGCAGAATACCGGCAGCGCGCGCAACATCGATGGATCGGTGTATCGAATGGATCCAGGCCGAGCAGGAAAATGGTATTACGACGCCCGACGTCCCAAGTACCGACAAGCCGCCTACGATCCCGAGCCGGCCGTTCAAGGTCCGGAGCGCGAGCTCTTCTCCGCCCGGGATGGATATCTCTATTTCGACATCGTCCGACACCCCGTGGACTGACGCAACATCTTCAATTTCCGCCTTGATCATCCTGCGTGGCCCTGGATTGATTGCTGGCTCTCCGATATCAAGAACTAAGCCCTCTCGGGTCACGGTTCCAACACCTTCGCCTCCTTTAAAAGAAATGCCTCGGCCAGCCTGGTCCAGACGTGCCCGCACAACTACCAGCGCTCCATGCGTCACATCCGGGTCATCGCCCGCATCCTTCACGATAGAGACTTCGGCCGTATCGCCATCAAATCTGTGTCGCGCCAGGGGAAAGCTTGGCGACTGACCGCCGGGCAGCGTAATCGTCACGGGATCAGGAAACTCGCCATCCAGAAGTGCTGTAAAAGCCGCACGTGTACCAGCCGCTGCACAAGCACCGGTTGTCCACCCCCGCTTCAGCGGTCCTTCAGACACATCATTCATCAATTTATTGTAGCGCTTTGCCTGGCTTGGCGAAATGGCACGGTATACATTTGTAATATGTTTCGACGCATCCCCAATCTTCCAAATTTTGAGCCTGGCTGGGTTTGGCTCACAGGCGCTGGTCCTGGCGATCCGGGGCTAATGACGGTCCTCGCACTTCACGCCCTCCACGAGGCGGATACGGTAGTTTACGACGCGCTCGTCGGCGAGGAAATTCTGGCACTCGCCAACGAGAACGCTGAACTGATCTACGCAGGGAAACGCGGCGGCAAGCCGTCCCCGAAACAGCGTGATATCTCGCATAAATTAATCGGCTTAGCTCGTGAAGGCCGGCGAGTCTTACGGCTAAAAGGAGGTGACCCCTTCATATTCGGGCGAGGCGGCGAAGAAGCGTTGACGCTAGTGGCAGCCCGTGTCGACTTCCGCGTGATCCCCGGCGTTTCCGCCGGTGTCGGCGGTCTGGCCTATGCCGGAATTCCGCTTACACACCGGGACACAAATTCAGCTGTCACATTTGTGACCGGCCACAATGCATCTGGTATTGTCCCGGACAGTGTCGACTGGCAATCCGTTGCCAAGGGGTCGGATGTCTTGGTTGTTTACATGCCGCTCAAGCACATCACGCAAATCAGCAAGATGCTGATTGATGCGGGCCGCAGTAGCGACGAGCCCGCTGCGGTCGTGTCGAAAGCCACCACAGCGAAACAGAAAACAGTGGTCTCGACTCTCGCGAACGTCGCGACTGATGCTGCAAATGCGGCTTTGTCGCCTCCGGCAATGCTCATCGTTGGCGAAGTTGTTCGCCTTCGGGAAGGACTCGATTGGTTGTCCGCTCTCAGCGGGATACAATTAAATCCCGATCCGCTTGGCAATCGGCAGCTTGATTACGGCGCCTGAAGGCCAGCGTGTTAACGGACGGTAAAACTCCCGGTTTTCTTATCTCAGCGCCGTCTTCTGGCAGTGGTAAGACCGTGACGACTTTGGCACTTCTTCGCGCCTATCGGAATCACGGACGAGCGATAGGATCCTTCAAAGTTGGCCCAGACTACATCGATCCCGCTTTCCACACCGCGGCCAGCGGGAGAGTATGTTTCAACCTCGATCTTTGGGGAATGCGCACAAGGACAGTCGAATCCAACCTTAACACTGTAGTCCCCGATGTCGACTTGGTCATCGGAGAAGGTGTCATGGGACTGTTCGACGGTGCTTCTGGCGGCGGTGGCTCGACTGCCGATATCGCCGTTGCGTTAGATATGCCCGTCGTTTTAGTCGTCGATGCGAGCGGGCAGGCTACTTCGGCAGCTGCCCTCGTGCATGGGTTCGATACATTCGACTCGCGCCTTAAACTCGCCGGTGTGATTTTCAATCGTATCGGCGGCCCCAAACATCGGGATATTCTGCAATCTGCTATGGCTTCACGTGGCACAAAGGTCTTCGGATTCATACCGAGACACGAAAGCCTAACTTTACCAGAGCGGCACCTCGGTCTCGTTCAAGCGCTGGAGAATAGCGCACTTGAGGGATTCCTCGATAGCGCGGCCGAATTCGTCGCGGAGCATGTGGATCTAGAGGCCATGGAAAAACTTGGCTCCATTTCCGTGACCGAGCCTAAGACGAACCATCCACCGTTGCGCCCGCTTGGGCAAAAAATGGCAGTCGCACGGGACCAAGCTTTCGCTTTTGCCTATCCTCACGTTTTAGACGGATGGCAAAACCAAGGTGCGGAACTAACGCTCTTCTCGCCCTTAGCCGATGAGACACCGCAAGCCTGCGACGCGATTTACTTACCGGGCGGATATCCGGAACTTCACGCGGGTAAACTGGCGAGCAACGCAAATTTCCTCAATAGCATCCGGTCCTGCGCACGCGAGAATCTGACGATCTTTGGTGAATGCGGCGGCTATATGGTCCTGGGCCAAGGCCTCGTCGACGCCGACAACGAACGGCATGAGATGGCCGGTCTTCTGCCGTTGGAAACCTCCTTCGCCGACCGGAGACTTCATCTTGGTTATCGCGAAGTAAGTCTCAAAAATGACCATGCTCTCGGCGCCAAGGGCAGCCTTTTCCGTGCGCACGAATTCCATTACGCAACGATCACTCGCGAAGAAGGCGACGAAGCGCTATTTATCGGAAACGATTCGGAAGGGAATTCTTTAGGCACTTTCGGTCACCGGATCGGCGCCGTTGCCGGCTCTTTCATACACCTTATCGATCAATCGGATTAACCCGCGATAGCACGCGCCAACCGTTCCCATTGATCGTCAGGTCCAGGCAGACCTATGCGCAGCCAATCGGGTCGCTCATCAAAACGACGCACGAGAATGCCGGAACGACCCAAAGTTTCAGCGATCCAAGTTGCATCTGCAGCTCGGCCGAGACGGAAGAGCGACGTTCCACCAACGATTTCCATCCCCGCTGTCTTCAAAAGGCCATCGAGTTTCACCGCATCGCTTGCGAGTCGTTGCCGCATGCACGCCTGCCAGGCTGTATCGGCGAAGGCTTCAGCCGCAATGACTAGTGCAGGTCCGCTTACCGCCCAAGGACCCAATGAACGCGATAGGTCCGCTGCCAATGACACAGGCACCAAGACGAAACCAAGACGCAGCCCTGCTAGACCGAAGAATTTGCCAAAAGACCGGAGGACAACCAACCCTTCCCGGCCACTCATGGCCGATATGCTCGCTTCGAGTACAACATCCGCGAAAGCTTCGTCCACAACCAGTAAGCCGCCCCGCGCAGCGAGACGCTCTCGCCATTCGTCAAGCTGATCAGGGGAGAACAGCCGGCCGTCCGGATTGTTGGGGTTTGTGACGATTACGACCGAAACGTCGTCTTTTACCGTTTCCAGCGTTGGCACGTCTACCACGTCGTGCCCGGCGGATTGCCATACGTGGCGATGCTCGCCATAGGTCGGACTGACAATTGCGACTTTCGTGCGCCCTCGAAGTCTTGGAAGCAATTGAATAGCGGCCTGGCTACCCGGCACCGCAACGATACAATTGGCGTCAGGGACGTCATAATACTGGGCCGCCGCGCGGCAAAGCTCGCGAATGTCGGACGCAGTTGGCAATCGATGCCACCAGCGGTCCTGAATTTTGGAAAACGCGTATGCGTGCGGATTGATTCCCGTACTCAGGTCCAGCCACCCTTGTGACGGTTCGCCGAAGACGGCTGTCGCCCAATCCACATTCCCGCCATGGGGCACGCTATCCGTCCGCGACGGCAATTTTGCATCATCCATATCTCTTTCTCCCTCACAGGGATTAATCACAATTTGCCGCTGGTCCGATCCAAAAGAACCGCCACATTATCTAACGAGAATATTATAGAGCGAGAAAACATCATGACCGAGCGGAAACTGGACGGCAAAGTTGCTCTTATTACGGGCGGGGCACGTGGATTGGGTCGCGGATACGCCTTGCGACTGGCTGGCCTCGGTGCCGATATCGCGATCATCGACCGAAACCTTAAAGCCGCCAATGTCTACGAATTCGAACGTCAGCTACTTAGCGCAGACACGGTGATAGCAGAATGCGAAGCGCTCGGCATCCGCGCCATGGGGATGGAGCTCGACCTCACCGACCGCGACACAACGGAAAAGGCTGTCGGCGAAATCGCCAGCCAGCTTGGCCGGATCGATATCGCGGTATGCAACGCGGGCGGCGGCACGTTCGTCTTTGCCGACGAACGCGACGCACCGGACGGCGCGAACGACACGCAAGATCTAGTGACCACCGGGCTACCCTCGGACACGCCAGAGGAAATGCTCACACGCGTTCTCGACATCAACGTGAAGACCTGTATGAACACCTGTATGGCCGTCGTCCCGCATATTAAGAAACAAGGTGGGGGCAAGATTGTCACCGTTTCGTCAACAGCCGGAATCGACGCCCGCGGCGGATATCACCCCTACGGCACATCGAAAGCGGCGATCATCCACTACACACGCGCCCTCGCGCAGGAAGTCGGTCCAGACAACATAAACGTCAATTCAATTGCCCCCGGGATCATCCGGACGGGCCGCCTTGGCGACCGCAGCGAACGGGCGAAGGAAATAGCACTCCGCCGCGAAGGCACCATCGAAGATTGCGCAAAGGTCGTCGAATTTCTGACTACCGATCTCTCTGACTATGTCACCGGCCGCACGATCATTATCGACGGTGGCTATCTTCGCTAATTAGGCCTGCGCCAATGGCGAGGTCACGTCGCGGAACGAGAGTCCATCGAAAGCAGTGACGACATCGACGACCGTCGGAACCCCGGCTCCGAGTGCCTCCTTCAACGCGCCTGCCAGATCAGCCGGGTCTTCCACGCGAATACCTTTGCAGCCCATCTTTTCAACGATCTCAGCAAAATTCATATCGGCAAAGGTGCTCGAGATGGTCCGGTTACCCTGACCATGCTTGACCCAGCCAAGTGCACTGTTATTCAAAATGACCGTCACGATCGGAATATTCTCATCGCGGGCCGTCATCATGCCATTCATCGCCATACTGAACCCACCATCGCCCGTTACAGCAATAACCTGCCGATCCGGATGAACAAGCTTGCCGGCCAGCGCTGCCGGTACCGCATAACCCATAGCGCCGATGCCCGGCATCAATAACGTGCCAGGCCCTTTGGTTTGGAAGAAATGTGTCATGAAGAGACGGTTCTCGCCCGCGTCACAGGTGATCAATGCATCATCATCGATTACCTCATGTATCTCCTTGAAAACGCGGGGCGGCATAATGGGTGTCTCATCCGAAGTATAAGCCGGGTGATCGAAAAATTTATGCTCTTCGCGCATCGCGTTTAGAGCGGCTTTGCGTCCAGCCACACTATCTTCAGACGGTGCCTCCAGCTCATCGGCTATCTGTTCGAGAACGAGACCAGCATCACCGATCACAACCGTATCACAGGGGAACGACCAGCTCGCGTTTTTTGGTTCGATATCGATTTGAACAATGGTTTGGCGTGTCGGATCTATGAAGGCGGGGTTCTCATTTGTCGTGTCCGCTGGACCAAGACGCGTGCCGACAGCTAGGACAAGATCGGCCGATCCGACATAAGTGTTCGCTGTCGCTTGACCGAAATTACCACACGTGCCGAGTGCCCAACCGCTCGTCTCGGCAATGACGCCTTTGCCGGACGCGGTTGTCGCAACGGGCGCACCGAGTGTCGCCGCCAACGCAGCCAGCTGATCATAGGCCTGGCTAATACGTATGCCGTTTCCAGCCAAAATGACCGGCCGTTCCGCCGCCGCAAGAGCACGGGCTGCCGCCGCGACACTCGCGGGGTCGCCCGGCAGTTTCGCAGGCAGGTAAGCGTCCGTGCTATAAAGATAAGGCCGCGCTGCCGGATCTATCGTACCACCCATGAAGCAGTTGCTGTTGAAGACGATCCCGACAGGACCGCGTTCTCCGCTGAGCGCATGTTTGATGCCGAGTTGGACCGCATGCACCGCTTCCGTTGGCGTCAATGCGGTCAAGGTGTGTTTGGTAATGGCGCTCAGCGCTTGCCGGGTATCGGCACCGCCGTATTCGCCACGCCCACTCTGATAGGGAGCATGTTGAGAGAAAGGTGCGACATCAGAGAAGTCGGTGAGGAACAACATAGGCGACGAACCGAAATGGGCCTCGAGCGTGCCGAGAAACCCGTTCGCCAGCATAAAAATACCCTGCCCAATGCATACACCTGGTTTTCCAGTCAACCGGCCATAGACTTCTGCCATCACACTGGCCAGTTGTTCGTGGCGGACAAGAACGGCGCGAACCGTATCCTGATGATCGTAGAGCGCATCGTAAAGACGCCCCATATTCCCACCTTGAATACCAAACACCATGTCAATTCCGGCTTCTTCCAGGACCCGTGCGACCCCTTCATTCGCCAGCGTTTCTTCCGTCAGCAGCTTTTGTTTATTCGCCATAATATCCCTTGCCCCGAGCGACCAGTCTAAATCGCCGTAAAATTAATCAAATGCATAGGAAAACTAGGGCGGCTTCACGCAAATTGAAGTAACGGCGGCAATTTCCGCAATTTACCCATGAGTACGGATTTCAATAGCACCGAAGCCAAGAAATAAATGGCGTATCTTTAATATGCTTCCCAATAGTTATTTTAGTAACGGTATATTAATGCCACTTCGAAATCAGCGCCCCATTGCATAACCTTGCGTAAATCGGGCGGAGGATGCCGACTTCAACAAACCGTGATCGCGCGCAACGGCGCAAAGACGGCCCTGTGACCAATCATCCCCCACCGTGACCGCATGTCCTCTGGCCTCCAGATTTGCGACAATCAATTCATCGAATCGGCCCTCCACGTCCAGTGACCGCAGTCCCGCGCGTTTCGGGAAAAAGGACGCCGGAAAATGGGAAGTATTGAATGTGGGCGCATCCGCCGCTTGCTGCAGATTTTGCCCATGATCGACCAAGCGCAAAAAGAACTGAAGCGCCCATTGATCTTGACGGTCTGCCCCCGGGGTACCGAACGCCATATAGGGAGCACCGTCACGGAAAGCCAAGCCAGGGCTCAACGTCGTTCGTGGGCGCTTCCCAGGCATCAATGCGCCCGGTGTTCCTTCTTCGAGAGTGAAAATCTGTCCCCGGTTCGACAAAGCAAAGCCGAGTTCGGGAATAGTCGGCGAGCTACGCAACCAACCACCGCTTGGTGTAATCGAAACAAGGTTACCATGACGGTCCGCCACGTCGAGATGCACTGTATCGCCAGTGGCGATCGATATGCTGTCTCCGCCCTCATCCACTGGCACAGAGTCACCGCTATCGAGAACCTGGAAACGGCTGCCGTCTTCTTGACCATACACG
>CAJWVP010000031.1 GCA_913048145.1 uncultured Rhodospirillaceae bacterium | reverse complement strand
TTCATGGGACGCGAAAAGGAGCTCGATTGGTTTCTCCACGGTATCCGCAACGTCTATCCGGAGGCCTGGCAGGTATTTGTCAACTTCCTGCCGGTTGCCGAGCGAGACGATATTGCCGAAGCCTATTATCGCCGCCTGACAGACGATGATCCAAAAGTTCATGGCCCGACCGCCGCGGCTTGGAACCATTATGAGACCCAATGTTCGATCCTTCGGCACAAACCGACTGGACCCGCTGTTGGGAACGGTTTAGCGGCCCTCGCTCTGGCCCGATTGGAGGCCCATTATTTTGTCAATCGGCTCTTCCTTGAGGAGGGCGAGATCCTCGCCAACCTGGACAAGATTGCCAACATCCCAACCACGATCATTCAAGGGCGCTACGATATGATTTGCCCGATGATTTCCGCCAACGAACTGGCCTCTGCGTCTCCAGATGCGGTTCTCAATGTCGTTGATGCTGCTGGGCACTCCGCCATGGAACCTGGGATTCGGCGTGCGCTCGTCGAAGCCGCGAACGCTTTTCGTGATAAGGGCCGTTTCTAGGCCCCCTGGGGCATGCTTGTGTCATCCGGGAAATTCGCCTTAATATGCCGCCCTCCGAAGGAGGGAGACATGAATATCAAATTGGGGTTCATTGCAGCGTTGTTGAGCGTTGGCGTCTTAATAGCGCCGTCGGCGAAGGCTGATGATCCGGATTATGTGACTTTGTCGGCCGGATGGTTCGACCTCAATCGCCAGAAGGACCAAGGTGGCGAGTTCAGTCTTGAATATCGGTCAGACCAAAAATTCTGGTGGTTCAAACCATTTATCCACGCCGCCAGCGTCTCCAACGGGATGACGTTCCTGGGTGCGGGCGTTCTCGTCGACGTTTACTTCGGACGGCGTTTGGTAGTGTCGCCCAGCTTCGTCCCCACGTGGTGGCGCGGAAAGAATTCGGATTTGGATCTCGGCCATGCGATAGAGTTTCGGTCCCGACTAGAGGTCGCTTATCGCTTCGACGATCGATCTCGATTGGGATTGTCCTTATCGCACTCATCGAATGCGGGGCTTGGCGATTCAAACCCGGGTACGGAATCCCTCATGGTCAACTATTCGATCCCGCTCAAATCTATCTCGCGCATGTTTTAAACGGCGACTGGCTTCTGGCGCTAGATCACGCCGTCTTTTTCGAGTTCGGCCAGTTCCTGTTCGCTGAGACCTAATTCGCCGACGAGAATGTCTCGGTTGTGCTCGCCTTTTCGTGGCCCAGCGTGACGGATTTCTGCCGGCGTTTCCGACATGAATGGGAAAGCGTTAGTCATCTTTATAGGACCGAGATCCTCATCCAAAACCTCGATGATATTGCCTCGGGCTTGATATTGCGGATCCTGGAAAATCTGGCCGATATCATAGGCTGGGCCAATCGCAGCCTCGGCCTTCTCAAATTCCTCAAGTACCACTTGAAGATCGTGGCGCCCGATCCATGAGGCGACGATCCCGTCAACTTCGTCGATGTGGGCGACGCGATCTTGTGGTGTTTGAAAGCGTGGGTCTTCCGCCGCAACCTTCCCGCCACACAGGGTCATAACCCGTTTCACGATCGCAGGGGAATTTGTGGAAATCGCAACCCAATGACCGTCACGTGTACGATAGGTATTTCTGGGCGCGTTGTTTTTTGACCGGTTCCCCAATCGCTCTTGGATGATACCCAACTGGTCGAACTGTAGCGGTTGTGGGCCCAGGACTTGGAATAGCGGTTCGTAAATACTTAGGTCTATGTACTGACCGCTACCGCCTTTTGCGTCCCGGTGATAGAGCGCGAACATTGTCGCGAAGGTTCCGTAGGCGGCAGCAATACCGTCCGCCAAGCCAAAATTCGGTAAAGTCGGTGGGCCATCGGCTTCGCCGGTCATCGACGCAAAGCCGCTAAATGCTTCTGCGATGGTGCCGAATCCCGGCCGGTTCTTGTAGGGTCCCGTTTGCCCAAATCCTGTCACCCGAACCATTACGAGCTTCGGATTGATACTCCGCAAATCCTCCCAGCCCAGACCCCATTTCTCCATCGTCCCGGTGCGGAAATTTTCGATGACCACATCGGCCGTGCGAACCAAGGATTTGAAAAGTTCCTGACCCCGCGGCGTGTTGAAATTCAACGTGATACCACGCTTATTTCGGTTCGCCATCTTGAACCAGAGACCGACGCCATCCTTCTGGTAACCCGTATTTCGGAGGGGATCTCCGCGGGGGTGCTCGACCTTTATGACATCGGCGCCAAAATCGCCCATTAGCATGCCGATGGTCGGCCCGGCAATGACGGTTGACGAGTCAATGACACGAAGACCCTCTATGGGCGGGCGGTTTGGCTCAGACATCTGGACGCCTCGTTATCTGTGCGCCTAGTCGGCCTGATCGTCTGGTGGCACAAGTTTCAACGCCACAGAATTCATACAATACCTCAATCCTGTTGGGGCCGGTCCATCAGGGAACACATGACCAAGATGGGCGTCGCAAATCGCGCACAACGTTTCCGTCCGCCGCATGAACAGGCTAATATCTTCTTCTTCTCGAATAGCATCGTCTGCGATGGCCGAATAAAAACTTGGCCATCCCGTACCAGAGTCAAATTTCGCGTCCGATGAAAACAGCGGGTTTCCACAACAAACGCAGACATAGATCCCCGGCTCGTAGCACTTGTCGTACTCTCCTGTGAACGCACGTTCCGTCCCTTTCTGGCGGCAAACCTTATAGGCTTCCGGCGAGAGCTGAGTGCGCCATTCGGCGTCCGACTTTGTGACTTTTAACAAGGCAATCTCTCCTGCCCAAGGGTTCGGAAACATAGTTCATAAATATGGAATGTGCGTGACCTTTGAACAACCAACAAGTCGCCCACTCTGATGCGTCGAGGAATGGGAAAGCAACCTATGGTGAACCCAGATTCAGTTACTTAAATGCTATATAGAGACCCTGGGAATCTTTGATAACACCCTAAGGTTCAATGAAGAACTGGCTTCCATCAAAAATAAATACGCGGAGGATCGCCTTATCTATTCGGCGGCTTACCACCTGCAGGCCATTTTGGAAGACACGACGGCAGCGGCGGGCGAAACCATGACTGCGGCAGCAACGACACAGTTAGTTACCAGGACTTAAAGGTCCAGGTCAAATATGGCGGGCCGATTGGCTATTCGACGAAATTAGGGTCAATGTCTCGTACATTGTCGCGGCCTCTTCCTTCAATGACATCACAAGCGAGGGTTGGGTGAAGGTGGTGCGCGCGATTAACGTCATTGAGGGGGCGTCGAACTCCTTCGTCATCATTGTTGGCGAGGACGCCATCGCCGCACTAACGACCGCAGGTCGTGCCATCGATCGGATTTATGATGGCATTAAATTAGAAGAGCCTTAGCCTAAGGACAATTTGAGCCAGGACGAAGTCGATAAAATATGCGACTAGAATCGGCCGTCGTAGGCTTTCCGCCCAATCGGGCAGGCGATGAGTGTGAAGACATCCGCGCCCATTGCTTCCTCAAGGGCCGCACGAAGATCATCTCGCGAGTCCGCCGTAACCCCTTGTCCGCCCATGGCGACTGCCGCGGCGGCAAAATCCGTCCCACCGAAGTCCACGCCCCGATTATTCATGCCATCCCGCCGTTGTTTCAATTCTATCAAGGCTAGGGATTCGTCGACGAAGACAATGATGGGGAATTTCAGGTTCGCGTCCCGCAACGTCGCCAGCTCGCCTAGGATCATCTCCATGCCTGCATCACCGGAAAATGCCGCGACCGGGGTTCCTGGCGCGGCGAACTGATGGCCGGCCGCCAAGGGGACAGCTGTACCCATGGTGCAAAGCGCGGTGGACTGCAAAAGTGTCCGCGGCCCAAAGCATTCCCATTGCTGGGCAAGCAGGATCCGATGTGCGCCCGTGTCGACGGCGACTACGGTTTCCCGGGGCAGCACGTCTCTGCAAACATCGATGACCGCCGCCGGTCCCCATTCCTCGTCGCGGGGGAAGGCATTCTTGAGAGCGGCACGCGTCGCCGCCGGCTCGCCACCTGGCCAGGACCCGCTGCGTGATACGCTTTCGGTGAGCGCGTGAATACCTGCGCCTACGTCACCGATGAAACTGTGACTGGCGTGATGCATGAAATGTCGGTTGGCTTCGGCGGAAAACTCGATCACGGCCGGCCCATCTTCACCGATATCCCAGGGATCGCACCATTCCGAACGCATCTCGATGGGATCGTAACCGGCAAGAACAATGGCATCCGCTTGGTTTATCAGCGGTTTGATGATGCTGAACGCTTTCGGAGACAGACCGTGGCCGCCAAGGGCTAGAGGATCATCTTCGGGAAGGATACCCTTGGCCTTGTAGGTAGTCAGAATGGGGATGGAAAATCGGCGCGCCAGATCGGCGACGTCGTCCGCTGCATAATGATGGAGCACGTCGACGCCGGCAATGATCAAGGGCCGTTCCGCGCTGCTGAGCGCGCGGCAGGCGGCATCCCAGTCTGGGCCCGGCGCCGGGGCCATGGGCGCCGGCGTTGACCGATGGACCGGACGGTTGCCGTCTTCCGCCGCATTGGCCGTAGAAATGGGGAGGTCAAGATGTACGGGGCCGGGTCGGCCCTCCATGGCGATGGCCAGGGCCTTCTCAATGGTCGTTTCAACCGCGCCTTCGGCGACCGTCAAACTGGCCTTGGTCACGGGGGTCAGAACCTTCGTGTGATCGAATACCTGATGGGTGAAGTGCTGGGCCTCCGCAGCGTCGATGCAGCCAGTGAGAAATATCATTGGCACCTGATCTTGCCAGGCGTTAGTGACCACGTTGATCGCATTGACTACGCCCGGGCCAACAGTCGCTAATAAAATGCCGGGTGCCCCCGTCGCGTGGTGCGTGCCTTCCGCCATGAAACCGCCGTTGTTCTCATGCTTAACCAACTGAAAGTTTAGACCGGCGTCTTCCAGGGCATCGATCATGGTCAGAACTTCGCCGCCCGGGATGCCAAAGGCGTGTCGACATCCTGCCTCATAGAGCTTGCGGGCGATGATATCAGCGGCACGGGTCATTCGGCGGCATCCTTTTGGTCGGCTACCTCGCGTTCGGCTAACTTCGTGAAACCGTCGCGTGTTTGCGGCAACTTCCGGTCAAGAATCTTTGTTGCTACCAGAGTGCGTAAAACCTGAGCAGTGCCACCGCCAATGGTAAACATGCGTGCATCGCGAGCCATGCGTTCCAAGGGTAGGTTGCGCGAATACCCCATGGCCCCGAACACCTGCAGGGCGTCATTGGCGACTTTGATGGCAGCATCGGCGGTGAACACTTTGGCCTGGGCCGCCATGAGCGGATCGGGGAAACCTGAACCTGTTGACTCGGCGCTTTTCGCCGCCCCGTAGACAAGGGCTTGGGCGGCGCTCATCTGAATTGACATGTCGGCCAACATCCAGTGGAGGCCCTGAAATTCGTATATCGGCCGGCCGAATTGCTCGCGCTCCTGAGAATAATTTAAAGCCTGCTCATACGCCCCTTCGGCAATACCCAGAGCCACCGCGGCGGCGCCGACACGTTGCGCATTATAGGCATTCATGAGTCCGGCAAAGCCGCGGCGCAAGCCCTCCGGTGGCACGATCATCCTATCAGTGGCGACAAACATGTCTTTCATGATGATTTCCGATTCCGGAATGCCGCGAAGGCCCATGGCCGGTTCGCGCTTGCCGACGATTAAGCCTTCGGTGTCGTCGCGGATGGCCAAGAAACCACCGATACCTAATTCCTCGCCGTCCTCAAAGACCCTTGCAAAGATAAGGTGCAGGCGCGAGACGCCAGCGCCCGTGATCCAGTGTTTCTTGCCATTTAACACGTACCCGTCACCGTTCTTGACAGCGCGGGTTGTCATTTGCGTGGCAGCGCTGCCGGCGTCAGGCTCAGTGATACAGATGGCCGGTTTGTCCCCCGCCAGGACCAGTTCTGCGGCCATCTTCTTCTGCGCTTCCGAGCCGTAACACATGACGGCGCCAATGGCACCCATATTGCCTTCCACGGAAATACGGCCGGTGACCCCGCACACCTTGGCCATTTCCTCGACCAGGAGGACCGTGTCAAGATAGCTTGCACCCTTCCCGCCGTATTCGGTCGGGATGGTCATGCCCATGAAGCCCGCCTTGGTCAGGGTCTCTACGTTGTCCCAAGGGTATTCCTCGGTCCGGTCCACTTCAGCGGCGCGCGGTGCTATCTCGCGCTCGGCTAAATCACGAATGCGTTCCCGAAGGTCCAATTGGGCGGTGGTGAGTTCAACCATGTTGGCAGCCTCCCTTGAGCGGTGTTATGGATCGATTGATTTCAGGGGCGCATCCTAGCCGTTTCCAGAATGGAAAAAAAATGAATATTACTGAATGATAACTTGAACTTTTCTCAAGCTAATAGCGCTTCACCTGCACCTTCAGAAATTTGTTAGAAAGAATTCGAGCCATGCCGGATTTTGGACGTTTTGGGTTAGCGGCGGGTTCCCAACTGGATGTAACGAAAGCCCGTTGGTTAGAGCGGCTAAATGGCATGGCATTGGTGTTGATGCTGATCAATGAGCCGGATAGGGTTGGGATGCTCTCGGATGGACTGCATCCGGCACTCGCAAGCGACAAACCTATGGCAGATGCGATTGCGGCCTAGCTGGAATAGCGAAAGTTGGTCGGCGTTCACACCTCACTCAGGTTTGCCAGCCCCGTGCCTTCTGAAATAGGTCAGTGATCCAATAGGCTTGAGCACTGACGGCGGCAAGTGGCAGGAGCACCCATGTTAAATGGAAAACGGCCAGCCCAAGAACGATGAAACAAAAGTCGGCTCGGCTGAGTTTGTGCAAAATGTATATTAGCCAATCGACCAGATCTTCGGGTTTGCGGACATTGGCGGCTTTCTCATCCCGGCTTTTTGACTCTGTGTTTTTCTTGGCGCGCGCGTTCATGACCAAATCGATAATATAATCGATGGTCGCGCCGGCCGCCGCAGCCAAGCCAAACCAGAACCAGTAAATCTCATCGGCGGCTTGCCACGTTCCGTATCCCAATCCGATGAAGAAGGCGCTGTCGACAAGCCAGTCGACCAAGTCGTCGAAGTGTGCGCCCCATTCTGAGGACATATTATTGAGTCGGGCAATTTCCCCGTCACAATTGTCCAAGGTGTAGCAGACTACAAAAAAGACTGCGCCTATGATTTCCCAAAACTGATCACCCTGCGAGAAACACCCTGCGCCTGCTAGCCCGGTCACCATGGACAATGCCGTGATCTGGTTAGCCGATATGGGCAGACGGTAAATGATCGGCGTGAGTCGATAAGAGAGTTGACGGGTTAGCGGGAAGAGTTGTCCTGGCCGCTGCAAGGTGAAGGATCCGTCAGGTGACGACAAGTTGTTCACAGTCATATATTTCCCTGTGGGAACGATATAAAAAGGGGGTTTAGACGGCTGTTCGGTTCGAGG
Source organism: uncultured Rhodospirillaceae bacterium (assembly GCA_913048145.1). Taxonomy (GTDB): domain Bacteria; phylum Pseudomonadota; class Alphaproteobacteria; order Rhodospirillales; family Casp-alpha2; genus UBA3470. The sequence goes on along the minus strand of CAJWVP010000031.1, from coordinate 6,543 downwards.
CAAGCGCCGTCCCCATGTATTTCCTGTTGGCCTTGTGTTGAATCAAATCTTAAAACACCCTTCCATGCGCTGGTGGGCGCGCGCGGAGAGGGTTTCGTCTTGAAGATAGTTCCCTATATCGGACTGGCTGTCGGATTAATGATTTTGACTGGGCTTGTCGCTTACGAGGGCGTCACGAACATTGTTGATTTGTTGGTGTCGACAGGCTGGTCGCTGCTTTGGGTGCCTGCCATCTGGTTTCCGACGGTCTTTATGAATGCGCGATGCTGGCAGCTCCTTTTCGCCAAGGAACATGCGCCAAGTTTTTTCCAGGCTTTTTACGCCCAATGGATGGGGCGCGCCGTGAACACGCTGCTTCCCGTGGCGTCCATTGGTGGCGAAGTCGTCAAGGCCCGCGTGTTGGTGCTTTGGGGGATTGATGCGGCCCATGCGGCGGCATCGGCAGTCGTAGATAAGACCGTCCAGGTCATCACGATCATTGTCTGGGGTGTCATTGGCGTCAGCTTGCTCGCGGTTATGGCGCTGGACAGCGAATTGGTGATTTCGAGCTTGATCGGCATTGTTTTACTGGCGGCGGGGGTTGCCGGCTTCGTTTTCGTTCAGAAAGCGGGCATCTTTGGATTCGTCGCTCGTTCCGCGCAAAAAGTGATAAAGTCAGACACTGTTGGAGGATGGGTCGACAAGGCCGAAGCCGTTGATGCTATTGTCCGTGAGGTTTACGTCCGGATCGGACCCCTTGTTGCGGCCACCACGTGGCGTATGCTCGCGCTGATCTTGCAATCTGGAGAGGTCTGGCTAGCGGCCTATTTGCTCGGATTCCCTATTTCAATCATCGAGGCCGTTATGCTGAAGAGCCTGTCGAGCACTCTCAGCGATGCCGCTTTTGTAGTGCCCAATAGCTACGGTGTTCAAGAAGGCGCCTTCGTGGTGCTTGGGTCCTTGATCGGTATTCCTGCGCCCATGGCCTTGGCCATTTCCCTCTCTATCCGTATTCGCGAGTTGATCATTGATGTCCCTGGTCTTGTCTTCTGGCAGCATGCTGAGGGTCGCGCCCTTTTTCGCCGTCGCGCAGACGCCGATGGCGCGCAGGATTGAGTGATCTTAATTAAGGCTAAATGATTGATCAGTAACGATGATTGCGCGGTTGGAGGAATCGGATTAAACATGCGCCGTATCCGAACAACCATCGGTATTTTGGAAAGGGGCTTCGGCGAATGCTGAACGCCTTCACAATATTCGGATTGGTTCTCACGATCTTGCCGGCGGCCTACTTGGTGACGGCGATTGTTGGCGCGTGGCAATTCCGCCGAATTCTCGACCGCGCCCCGCGGCACATGGGTCCTGGCGTGACGGTTTTGAAACCCCTTTGCGGTGACGAGGTCGAACTTCTAGAGAATCTGCGATCGTTCTGCGATCAGGATTATCCCGATTACCAAGTTGTATTCGGCCTTAGGAGCGATCAAGATCCCGCCGTCCCCACGGTCAAACAGCTGATCGAGGAGTTGCCGGGGCAAGACATTTCTTTGGTAGTCGATGATCGCGTACACGGCAGCAATTTAAAAATTAGCAATCTTGCGAACATGCTCGATCGCGCTAAGCATGACATTATTGTTATCGCCGATAGCGATATGCGGGTCGGGCGCAGCTATTTGCAGACCGTAGCAGCAGCGTTCGACGACCCCCATGTCAGTGCTGCAACTTGCCTCTATTCCGGAAGCGCGCGCGACGGCCTGCCATCGACCCTGGGCGCTATGTTTATCAATGATTGGTTTTTTCCGTCGGCATTGATCGCGGCAATGCGAGATCAATTGACGTTCTGTTTCGGCGCGACCATGGCGGTGCGGCGCAGCGCCCTAGAAGACATTGGTGGCTTCGCCGCTCTGGTGGATGTCTTGGCTGATGACTACATGTTGGGGAACCTTGTTCATCGACAGGGCCAGAAAGTTGCCTTGGTCCCATATGTGGTTAGCAACATCGTCCATGAACCCAGCATGAGATCTCTGTTCCTCCATGAAGTCCGGTGGGCGCGGACTATTAAGAACGTCAAGCCGCTTTCTTATGCCTTATCTAGCATCACCGAAGGTTTGTTCTTGTCGGTGGTCGCTGCCGCCTTATTGTCGTTCGGTGGTCTGAGCGGCTGGTTGTCCGCTTCGCCCATCATTATAGTGGCCTTCTTTCGCTTAGCATTGCATCTTGTTGTCTGTGACACCATCAAAGGACAAGGAGCAATAGCGCCCTGGCTAATTCCGCTTCGCGATTTGATGTCGCTTTGCGTGCGTATCTCGGGCTACTTTGGCAGAAAAGTTCATTGGCGCGAGCAGGTATTGACAGTCGGGGCGAACAGCGCACTTCAGGACGTATCGTGAATTCAGGTGAGAAAATGACACAAACTTTCTGCAAAACACTGTTCCTCAGTCCACCGTCCTTCGAAGGTTTCGATGGCGGCGCTGGGTCGCGTTACCAATGCAAGCGCGAGGTCCGGTCGTTCTGGTATCCCACTTGGCTCGCACAGTTGGCCGCGTTGGTACCCGACAGCACACTAATCGATGGTCCGGCCGGTGGTTACACCCTGGACCAGATCATACCCGAAGCGCTGAAGCATGAGGTCCTGATTGTCTATACTTCGACACCCACTTTCGAGAATGACGTCCAAGTTGCCGGCGCGCTGAAGGAGGCCAACCCGGACTTGTTGATCGGGTTCTGCGGCGCCCACGTGGTTGTTCGCTGGAAAGAGACCCTGACCCAGCATCCGAACATCGATTTTGTTTGCGACAAGGAATTCGACTTTACCATTAAGGAGGTCTGCGAAGGCCGCCCTCTGGCTGATGTGATGGGGCTCTATTATCGCGATGGGGATGAGATCAAGTTCACCGGTCCGCGCGCCATTATCCATGACATGGATACCCTGCCGTGGGTGACGCCCATTTATAAGAAGTTTCTGGATCCCAAAAACTATTACAACGGCTACATGCTGCACCCCTACATGTCCATTTACACGGGCCGGGGCTGCAAATCGCGATGCACTTATTGCCTTTGGCCGCAGACCATCAGCGGGCATAATTACCGGACCCGATCGGTTGAGAACATCGCTAAGGAGGTGGAGTACGCCCGTGATGCTTTCCCCGAGGTCAAAGAATTCTTTTTCGATGACGACACTTTGACCGACAATATTGAACACGTCGAAGCACTGGCCAAGGAGCTTGGTAAACTGGGTGTAACTTGGTCGTGCAACGCGAAGGCCAATGTGCCGAGGAAGACGCTGGAAGTACTGAAAGAGAACGGCCTGCGACTGTTATTAGTTGGGTACGAATCTGGCAACCAGAAAATTCTGAACAATATGAAGAAGGGCGTTAGGCTCGATTTCGCCCGCAAGTTCACGCAGGACTGCCATGACTTGGGCGTCGTCATTCACGGCTGCTTCATCATGGGCCTGCCCGGAGAGACACAGGATACCATCCAGGAAACCATCGCATACGCGAAGGAGATCAATCCGCGGACCATTCAGGTTTCCCTGCCGGCGACCTATCCTGGCACATTTCTCTACGATCAGGCCATCGAGAACGGATGGCTGCAAACGGAGGAAGTGACGGAAGGCCTGGTTAACGACAGCGGCACGCAAGAGAGCGTCCTCAGCTATCCGCATCTTTCCAAGGATGAAATTTTCGATGCTGTCGAGGTCTTCTACAAGAAATTCTACTTCCGCCCTGGTAAGATGGCGCAACTGACCGTCGACATGTTCCGAGACGCGGACGTGATGAAGCGGCAGCTTCGTGAAGGTAAGGAATTTTTCAAGTTCCTGTGGGGACGGGAGAACGCCGCCTGAAACGGATCATCGTCACAGCTGACGATTTTGGTATCTCGACACCTGTCAACGAGGCTATCGAAGACGCCTATCGTCATGGTATTCTGACCACTACTTGCCTGATGGTTGGCGCTCCCGCCGCGGACGATGCGGTGCAACGGGCCAAGCAGATTCCCCAAATGGGTGTAGGTTTACATTTAGTCATCGTGCGTGGGCGCCCGATCCTGCCAGCTTCGCAAGTTCCCGATCTGGTGGATGCGCTGGGGAGGTTTGACACCAATTTGTTCCGGGCAGGCGTCCGATATTTTTTTCTGCCCCACGTCCGTCGACAATTGGCTCGAGAAATTCGCGCGCAATTCGAGGCCTTTGCGAAGACGGGATTGTCGCTGGATCACGTTAATGCCCACAACCATCTGCACATCCACCCCACTGTGTTCAGCATGATCTTGCGGATCGGCAAAGATTACGGCCTGCGTGCGATCCGTATTCCCTTCGAACCACCGCCACCCCAGGGGAAGGTATCTGTGGCCGAACATTTTATAGGCATGTGGATCTCACTCATGCGACGCCGCGCGGCCCGCTATGAAATTCGCGTGAATGACCGCATGTACGGCCTGCGGGACACGGGTCGTATGAACCTGGAACGCCTAAAACCGATCCTCGAATCATTGCCTGATGGGGTTAGTGAGGTCGTGTGTCATCCGGCGACGAGACGTGGGCCGGAGACCGAAGACGCAGCTTATGACTATCAGTTTGTAGAGGAGTATCGAGCGCTGCTCCATGACGACGTGCGACGTGCCGTCAAGGACGCGGATTTGATCTCATTTCGGGATATTCCATGATTTTTCCATTAACGTTTACGTCTGAAATGCGACGCCATGGTTGGTGATTCCTGGACCCACAAGATTGCACGCGTGTGTATTCTTCCTCTGGTCAACACGCCTATTACCCCCAATCACTTGACGACAGTCCGATTGATCTCAGGCATCTTCGCCTGCGCGTGTTTTGCTGTTGGTGAACGCTCGTGGGATATCTGGGGTGGATGGTTGTGGCTGTTTTCTGCTTTTCTTGACCGTGCTGACGGTGAGCTGGCCCGCGTTAGTGGTAAGACTAGCCCCTGGGGGCACAAGTTCGACATGGGTTGCGATGTGGCCGTGACGTCCCTGTTTTTTCTGGGCGCTGGCATTGGATTGCGTCACAGTTTCCTTGGCGATTGGGCAATCTTCATGGGGGTCATGGGTGCATTGGGCGTGTTTGCCGCTGAGGTTTTCGCAGAATATATCGATCAGATGAACAAGGACACTGGCGAAAAAGCCTACTCGGGTTTTGCGGGGTTTGACTTCGACGACGTTCTATATCTGTTTGCGCCCGTCGTTTGGCTGGGATGGCAAATGCCGTTCGTGGTCGGCGCTTCCGTCGGCGCGCCTGCCTTCGCCCTGATGACATGGTATAAGTTGCAGAAGCGCCGCCGACAGGCGGTCGCTAGAAAAGAGACGTCTTAGGCCTCGCTATTCGTGAACGGCTTCCAATTCTTCGCGATGCAACTGCACACCTTTGCTGCAGTCGTCGCAGAGGACAATAGCGGCTATGAATGAGCCGGTTGCTTGCTCTTTGCCGTCCTCGGGCTTTTTGCCGTATTTGTCCCAGATCTTAATAGTCAATTGATCAGCGGAACAGTCGTCGGCCAAGCTTGTTACTCTATAGGCATCCAAGAAATCAGGGACAAGGTTATCAGGAAGAATTCGGGCCATCTTATGTACTCCTTATCCGCTAATTAGTTCGACCAGCTGAAACTCAAATTGCATTCGCAGAACTCGTTAGCGTCGTCTTTCGATGCTCCGAGAACTCTAAAACCGTTGGCTGCTTCGCCGCCGTCCCAGTCGTTATCGGTGATCGTACGATTCGCCATCCAATGGTCATCATACATATGCGACGAGATAACGTAGTAGACCCCGCCGGGAATGGTTACACCATCATCCGGACCCAATCGCGTGTTCATTGGGCGCGGTGTCCGCCATTCGAATACGACGTTCATATTCGACGGATCAACGGAATCCAATAACAGCACCCGTTGGTTCCACCATGCGTAAGAACGGCCTAGAAGGTGCACGTCCACGGACGGCGTTACGCACATGACGGCGTGAGAGTGCTCTCCGCGCACGTCGAACTTCTCAAAGACCTCCGCATCCACCTCAATAGCGGCGCAGCCATGGGCGCTGGCATCACCGTTTGTCTGACCTTCAATGCGCGAGGCAATCTCATCCGCGCTGAGAAAGGTTGGTGCTGTCCAGCTTAAATCCTTGAAGGGTCGAAAATCATATTCCGGCACCGCAAACCGAAGAAAAGCCATATTATTCTCCTTCCCGATGCAGAATACCTTATAGCCGTAGAATTTTCACCGCAACTGAATACAATCGACATCCCTGATTGCCCCATGCATATAACGCATGCGTTCGCCGATGCTACTAGAGGGGTAGAAGTGTCGGCGTAACGTTTCTAATGGACTGAAAAAGAATAATTATTTCCTGAGCTATCGAAGAAAATCAGTGAACTCATAGAATATATTTCTTGATTTGGACGTTTGGGTTGTGCGATCTTTCGATCGCGCCGACGGTGCGGAAACGGACAAAATTCGAGCGCATCTAAGAAAGCGTAACACGATTTTCCTCAGGTAGTTGAACGGACTGCGTTCAAGGTTCCGACTGAGTATAGGAAGGAGGTATTACACATGGCCACTTACC